>NZ_JBSFTC010000116.1:0-32026 GCF_053590415.1 Nonomuraea sp. NPDC003201 | reverse complement strand
GGCGCGGTGACCTCGGCAACGTGGCCGCCCCGACCCTGGTGATGGCTGATGCTCGCGAGCCAGGCGCCGGTGCGTGCGCGCCTCGCCGTCGGCGGCCCGCGGCCGCTAGCTGGGGAGCCTGGCCTGGGTGGCCGTGGAGACCACCGTGTCCTTCTGGGCCGAGGTCATCAGGCCGGCCGTGACCCACTCCTCCGCGGTGCGGGTCACGGTGGACACGAACGTTCCCTGGCTCGCGAAGGGCGCGTTCTTCCAGACCGCGTCGAGGAACGTCACCGAATCCGCCCGCTCGCGGTTGGGCACGCCGGAGTCGATCCTGCCGAAGACGATGGTCGGCTCGACGCGCCGGAAGTAGGCGTGGTAGCGGTCGGTGTTGTTGATGTAGAGGGGGACGAGCGGCAGGCCGTTCGCCGTGAAGCTCATCGGCCCGGTGGACGTGACGGCGCGCGCGAGGTCCCCGGACAGCGTGAAGTCCCGGTAGAAGGAGAACTGGCGGTAGGTGGTCTGGTTGCTCTTGGCGACCATCGGCACCGGCCCGTAGGCGATGCTCTGGATGGTCGGGATGTCCAGCGCCTTCTCGATCCGCAGCGAGAACGGCATCGTGATCCTCACCGTGTCGCCGCTCCGCCACTGCCGGTCGAGCGTGACGTACTCGCCGGGCTTGGCGTCGAGCTGCTGGTCGGTCGCGTTGACCAGGACCGTGAAGCCCTTTTCCACCCAGTACGGCACCCGCAGCTTCACCACCAGCCGGCCGTTGCCCGTAACCGTCAGCGTCGTCACCCCCGCGGGGTCGGCCGGGTAGTTCGTGACCTGCCTGATCACGAAGCCCTTCTCGGCCCAGTTGAGCTCCGAGGCCATGTAGAGGTTCACGTAGAGCGTCGAGTCGTCGGCGGACCGGAAGTAGATCGAGTCCTGGAACTTGGTGTGGCTCTCCAGTCCGGTGCCGCCGCAGCAGGTGCCGAGGTTGCCGTAACTGCGCGCCGAACCCGCCCGCATCGGGATGAAGTAGGTCAGCAGCGGATTGGTGGTGCTGTCGGTGTTGCGGCGGGAGGCGAGGATCTGGCCGTAGAGCGCCCGTTCGTAATACTGCATGTATTTCGGGTCGGCGGTGTGGAAGAACAGGGCCCGGCTCAGCTTGAGCATGTTGTAGTTGCAGCAGGTCTCGGCGTTGTTGGCGCCCAGGGTGCCGACGATGACGTCGCGTGCGCCGAAGAGCTCGCCATTGTCGGACGGACCCGCCAGGCCGCCGTCGGTGAACGTTCGGTGCGGGACGACCATGTCCCAGAAGTTCGCGGCCGCGTCGAAGTAGCGGCGTTCCTGGTTCTGGTCGAAGACGGACAGGTACCCGATGAACTGGGGGATGTGCTGGTTGGCGTGTTTCCGGTGGAGCGTGTCCTGCTTGTCGACGGTGGCCGCGAGGAGGGCGGTGTTGTCGAAGCACTTGGCCGTCGCGAGGTACTCCGCCTTGCCGCTGAGGGCGTAGAGGTCGGCCATCACGATGTTCATGCCGTTGTACTCGCCGGCGATGTAGATGCCCCACATGCGGTCGAGCTGGGCTCGCGGAAGGTGGCCCAGCCTGCTGTGAACCCAGTCGCCCATCTTGAGCACGATCTCGAGCGCCTGCTCGTTGCCGGCGTACTGGTAGGCGTCGAGCAGCCCTCTCATGATCATGTGACAGGTGTAGTACGGCGCCCAGATCGTGGGGTAGGTCGCGTACTGCTCCAGCTGGATGAACTGCGTCTCGGGGTAGGCGGCCAGGAAGCCGGGGTGGCTCGGTCCGCCGGGTTGCCCGACCTTCGCGGCCAGCGCGTTCTGGCACTCGCCCAGCGCGGTGACCATGTAGTCGACCTTGTTCTTGTAGAAGGCGTCACCGGAGCCTGCGTAAGCCAGAGCGAGGGCGCTGAGGAAGTGCCCGCTGTAGTGACCGCGCAGATTGCCGGTCGCGTCGTCCCAGCCGCCGGGCGGCTGCGCGCCCAGCGTGTCCAGACCGGCGTTGGCCCGGAAATTGGCCAGCATGCGGTCGGCCGAATAGGACCGCAGGAAGGTCAGGATGCGATCCCGGTTGGCGGTGAACAGGCTCGCGCCCAGCGTGACCTGGCTGTTCGCGAACGGCTTCACGATCCAGCTGCCGGGCACCGGGGGGTCGTTCTGCTGCAGCGGGGCCACCATGCGGGCCGCTGCCCGGGCCGTTCCGGTGGACGTCGCCAACGCGAGCGCGGAGGGGGTGGCGACCGCTAACACCGCCAGCCGAAGGGCCTCGCGCCTGGGCACCATTTCTGACATCGCACTGTCCTCTTCGTCGCTCGGGATCCGATGGGGAGGGCATGTGGGCCGCGGAATGGTAGCGCTAACATTTATGCCTCTGGAGCTGGTCCGCGTGGTCGATGGGGGCTGTTACGTCGGCTCAGGTCGAAGGGGTCGCGCTTCTTTCCAGGCCCACATTTCGGGAGTGTCAACGACCTCATCGGGCTCGTCAAGAGACCGTGAGCGACATTGCGCCTGCCGAAAGCGGTCATCTTCTGTCGTACTCGCCCGTTGCCGCGGCGAAGGCACGGATCAACGGGTTCTCCGCCGTGGTGCGCCACGCCAGAGCCCACTGGCAGGGCGGGGCGTCGCGGATGGGTACGGGCCCAGAGGTGCGTGATGTGCAGGCGCTCAGCGGTGGGGCTGAAATGCGACTCCTCGGCGAGCGTTGCGTGGGCTTCGCATGGGTTCCGCCAGTTCGCCGAGGCTGCGGACCGCGGTCGCCAGTGCCTCCACCCCTTCGGCGATCCGGCCTTCGGTCAGGTCGCCGTAGCCGAGGATCAGTCCCTGGCGTCCCGGTCCGGCCAGCCGGTACGGCCCGACGCCGGCGACGCGTACACCGTGATCGGCGGCGGCCGCCACCACGTCGTCCTCCCCCATTCCGTCCGGGAGCCAGACCACGAGGTGCAGCCCGGCCGCCACCCCGGTGGGTTCGAAGCCGGGAAGGGACTCGGCGAGCCGGGTGAGCAGGACGTCGCGGCGGCGCCGGTAGACGGGGCGCATCCGGCGCAGGTGGCGGTCGAGTTCGCCGCGTACGAGGAAGTCGGCGAAGGCGAGCTGCTCGATGGCCGGTGAGCCGCGATCGGCCAGCAGCTTGGCCTCGGCGATCGCGCCGGACAGGTGCGCCGGCACCACGAGCCAGCCCAGGCGGAGCCCAGGAGCGAGGATCTTGCTGAGTGAGCCGGCGTAGAGCACGACGTCGGCGGCGAGACCCTGCATGGCTCCGATGGGGGCGCGGTCATAGCGGTACTCGGCGTCGTAGTCGTCCTCCAGGACGAGCGCGCCGCGGGTCCGGGCCCACCGGACCACCTCCGTACGCGTCCGGGCCGACAGCACGCCGCCGAGCGGCCACTGGTGCGAAGGGGTGAGGACGACGAGATCGGCGTCCGCGCGCTCCAGAGCGGACGGTTCGATGCCGTCGCCGGTCATCGGCAGGGGGACGACGTCGAGCCCGTGCAGGCCCGCGAGCAGCCGGATGTCGTCGGTCGACGGGTCCTCCACGGCGATCCGGCGCGCGCCGCGGCCGGCGAGCACGCCGATGATCAGCGCCGCCGCCTGCCCGTATCCGCTGGTGATGAGCACCTGGGAGGGGTCGGCGGAAGTGCCGCGGACGCGGTTGAGGTAGTCGGCCACAGCTGTGCGCAGCTCGGGCAGACCGTACCCGTCGAGGTAGTTGAGCCGGCTGTGCGGCGCGCTGGTCAGCACCCGCCTGAGCGAGCGCAGCCAGGCCTCGCGGGGGAAGCTGGCCGGGTCGATGCGACCGTACCCGAAGTCGATGTACGGGGCGTCGCTCCGCGGCGGCGAGGTCGCGGCGGCGGCCTGCCCGCGTAAGGCGGCCACCCGCGTGTAGGAGCCGGGGGTGCTGGTGAGGTAGCCCTCGGCGAGGAGCTGGTTGTAGGCCTCGACCACGACGCCGCGGGAGACGCCGATCTCGGTGGCGAGCCGGCGCGAGGAGGGTAGCGAGGCTCCGTGGCGCAGGCGGCCCGTGCGGATGCCGTCGCGCAGGACCGCCTCGATCTGCCGGTGCAGCGGCGTGGCGCCGGTCCGGTCGAGCTCCACCAGCAGGTCGTGCGCCAGGGTCGAGTTCACCGTGCTCACCCGTCGCAGCGTAGCGAGGCTCAACCGGCGGCGAAGGCGCCGACGGAGGCCGCGCACAACAGCAGCCCGGCGGCGTGCGTCAGGCTGGTCCGCTCCCGCAGCACCAGGGCGGCCAGGGCGACCGTGAAGGCGGGGTAGAGGGAGGTGATCACGGCCGAGACGGCGAGTGTCGCCTCGCGGGTGGACAAGGCGTACAGCACGGTCGAACATACGCCCAGGACGCCCGGCCAGACCGCGGCCCACGGCACCCGTGCCGCTCCGGCGGTCCGGTCGAGGTCAACGGTCCGGCCGACTTCGATGGTTCGGCCGGCTTTGTCGGCCCTGTCGGCTTCGACGGTCCTATCGGCTTCGGCGGATCGGGCTGTGTTCCGGCGGCCGGCCAGCACGAAGACGGCCAGGACGGCGACGGCGGACAGTTGGCTCGCGGCCACCGGCCACAGGCCCGCGGTGTCCCCCGCCCGGTCGAGGCAGACGAACAAGGCGGCGAACCCGAGCCCGGCCAGCAGCCCCTCGACCACCCCACCACCGCCGCGCCGGCCCGGCTGCGCGGCGACCAGCCAGATCCCGGGGATGGCCAGGCCGACGCCGACAACCGCGAGCGAGGTGAACTCACCGCCGGACAGCAGGTGGACCGGGATGGGCAGACCGGCCGCGCCGACGGCCGACAGCGGCCCGGCCACGTTCATCCGGCCCCGGGACAGCCCGCGGTAGAGAGCCAGCGTGCCGACCGCCCCGCCGAGTCCGGCGCCGATCCCCCATCCGATCGCCCCGCCGGTCCCCCATTCGATCGTGCCCATATCGGGGTGAACGCTGACAGCAAGCGCGGCGGCCAGCCCGCCGATCGCGGCGGCGGACTGCCCGACAAGCCCGACCAGCGCGTAGTGGCTGCGGCGCGACAGCATCCCGCCGAGAAAGTCCGAGGCGCCGTACAGGGCGGCGGCGGCCAGGGCGAGCAGGATCGCCGTCGGCATCAGTGCTCACCACCCGACGTGATGGCGTCGTTCCAGGAGATCAGCCGCTGCCCAGCCAGGCTCAAGGGCGACTCCACACCGACGCCGTTGCCGGCCGGCGGCGGGCTGATGTCCGCGAAGGTCCGTTCCACGATCTCTTCCTCTCTCAGCGGCATCGCGTGCGTTGCCCATGCTGCTGGCGGATTGGACGGTGTGACAGGACCGATTTCGGTCTGTGAGGGAGGTCCGATTTCGGCCCCTGCCGGGGCCTGTGCCGCGCGAAGCGTGTATTCGCCTGATGCCCGGGCAGTGGAAGAACTCGTTCCTGGATAGCGGAAAACCGTGTGCGTTCGTACGCACAGGAGGAGATGAATATGTCCCGGAAGGAAAAGGCCAAGGGCAAGGCCGAGGAGACCAAGGGCATGGCCAAGGAGCGTGTCGGCGATCTCACCGGCAACGAGTCTCTGCAGGCCAGGGGGAAGGCAGAGAAGGCCAAGGCCAATCTGCGGCAGGCAAAGGAGAAGGCGAAGGACGCCTTCAAGAAATAGCGTTCGGCAACGGCGGCGGAAGCCCTTCTGGAATGGGCTTCCGCCGCCGTCCGCCGTCCGGCGACGGGTGAGCGGTTTGCGTGGAGCGTTCAGCGTCCTCTGCGCATGTAGGCGCGGAGCGACAGCGGGACGAAGATCACCAGCAGCGCGGCCGACCAGAGCAGGACGGCGGTCACCGGATGCGCGAGTGGCCAGGCCACGCTTCCGGACGGGGCGCCCGGGTTGCCGAACAGCTCCCGTGAGGCGGCGGTGAGGCGCTCACCGGGTTCCAGTCGGACAGGAAGCGCAGCGCAGCCATCGCGTGGAGCTGGCGACACAGCTCGTCGTCCGCGAGCCCGCCAGCCTGACCTCGCCATAGGGGCCGTGCGGTGCCCGGCAATCGCCGTGGCGGGCAATGTGGGCAGATATGTACGTGTGTACATTGGATGTGTACGCTTGTACGTATGACGTCCGACTTCGATGGCCGCTCGATGCGCGAACGGATGCTCGCCGGCGACCTCTACATCGCCGACGACCCCGAGCTGGCCGAGCACAACCTGCGCGCCATGGACCTGATGGACGCCTACAACGCGACATCGGCCCGCGACCCGCGGGAACGACGCCGGCTGCTCACCGAGCTGCTGGGCGCGATCGGCGAGGGCACGGAGATCCGGCCGCCGCTGCGGGTCGACTACGGCAGCCACCTCCGCATCGGCGCCCGGTCGTTCGCCAACTTCGGCCTCGTCGCCCTGGACGTCGCGCCGATCGTCATCGGCGACGACGTGCAGATCGGCTCCTACGTGCAGCTCATGACGCCGACGCACCCGCTCGACCCGGAGCTCCGCCGGGCGAAGTGGGAGGCCGCCGAGCCGATCACCATCGGCGACAACGTGTGGCTGGGCAGCGGGGCGATCGTCCTGGGCGGCGTCACGATCGGGGAGAACACCGTGGTCGGCGCCGGCGCGGTGGTCACCAGGGATCTCCCGGCGAACGTCGTCGCGGTGGGCAATCCCGCCCGCGTGATCCGCACGATCGAGCCGGGCACGCCGTGAGCGGCCCCGTCACCCCGCGGCGGCCTCGCCGGCACGACCCCGGGCGGCGGGACCGGCTGATCGACGCGGCGCTCACCGTCATCGCGGAGCGCGGCGTCGCCGGGACGACGCACCGGGAGATCGCCCGCGCCGCGGACGTGCCGCTGGGCTCGATGACCTACCACTTCACGTCGCTGGACGAGGTGCTCGCCGAGGCGTTCACCCGGCACGCCGACTCGGTGGCCCGCGTCTTCGACGAGCGCCTGAGCGCCGCAAGGGACCGCGACGCGGCGGCCGAGGCCGTCATCACGCTGGTCTCGGACGACCTGCTCGGCTCGCGGCACGACCTCGTCCTCACCGTGGAGCTGTACGTGGCCGCCGCGCGCAACCCGGCCCTGCGGGTCGTCACCCAGGCCTGGATGGCGCGCAGCCGCCGGGCGCTGGAGCGCCACTTCGACGCCACCACCGCCCGGGAGCTCGACGCGCTCATCGAAGGGCTCGTGCTGCACAGCGCCCTGTCGACCGACCCGATGACGCCCGAGCAGATCCGCCACGCCATCCACCGGTACCTGCGCTGATCCCCTCCACCGCGCCTACGCGATCGGAACGCCGATGTCCGCTGCCCCTCCCACCACGCCCACTCGCCAGGCCCGCCAGGCCCGCGCCGCCGTCGCCGCGCTGTTCCTCACGAACGGCGCCGTGTTCTTCAACATCGTCCCGCGATACCCGCAGATCAAGGCCGAGCTCGGCCTGAGCAACGCCGTCTTCGGCACCGCGCTGGCCGCGCACCCGATCGGCGCGCTGCTGGCCGGGCTGCTCGCCGGAGCCGCCATCCGCCGCTTCCGCTCCGCGCGCGTGGCGTCGCTGGGGATCGTGGTGACCACTGTCGCGACGCTGTTCATCCCCCTGGTGCCGAACTGGGTCGCGTTCGGCGGCGTGCTGTTCGTCGTGGGCGCCCTCGACGCGGTCGTCGACGTCGCGCAGAACGCCCACGGCCTGCGGGTGCAGCGTCTGTACGGCCGGTCCATCGTCAACTCGCTGCACGGCGTGTGGAGCATCGGCGCCGTCCTGGGCGGCCTGATGGGCTCGGCCGCCGCCGGCCTCGACATGCCCCTCGCGGTCCACCTGGGGATCTCCGCGACGCTGTTCAGCGTGACCGCCCTCGTCGCCTACCGGTTCCTGCTCCCCGGCCCGGAAGACGCCGAACGCCCTGCCGAAGCCCAGGACGGCCACCCGGCCGAGACCCAGGACGGCCACCCGGCACGCCGTGCCGGCCGGCGCTCGTTCACCGGCGCCGCCGTACGGATGCTTGCCGCGCTCGGCGTGCTGGCCGCGTGCGGCACCCTCGTCGAGGACGCCGGCGCGTCCTGGGGCGCCCTCTACCTGAGCGGCGACCTGCGCACCGACGCCGCCACCGCCGGCCTGGCCGTCGTGGCCCTCCAGGTCGCCATGACCGTCGGCCGCCTCACCGGCGACCGCGTCGTGGACCGCTTCGGGCAGCGTACCGTCGTGCGTTCAGGAGGGGCGCTGGCCGCGGTCGGCATGGGCGCCGCCCTGGCCATGCCGTCCGTTCCGACCGCGCTGGCCGGCTTCGCCCTCGCCGGGCTCGGCGTCGCCACCCTCGTCCCGGCCGCCATGCACACCGCCGACGAACTGCCCGGCCTGCCCGCCGGCGCCGGCCTGACCATCGTCAGCTGGCTGCTGCGCGGAGGGTTCCTGCTGTCGCCTCCCCTCGTCGGGTTCGTCGCCGACCTCACCAGCCTGCGCGTCGGCCTGCTCTCCGTCGTCCTGGCCGGCGCCGTCACGTTCGTCCTGGCCCGCGTCCTGGTGAACCGCACCCCCGCCTGAACCGCCGCGCCCGCCGCCGTTGACACGTCTCCGAAAGGAGATCTACGATCCGATCGAATCGATTCGCTAACATCCCTAAACAGACCTTGTTATACCTGCATCCCAGCATGCCGAATCGATTCCCTTCGTGGCCCTCCCTCCATCCCTCGAAGGAGCCACCCAAGATGAAGACCACTCCACACCGCGCATTGGCCGCGATGCTCATCGCCGTCACCCTCCAGGCCGTCCCGGCGCCGGCGCAGGCCGCGGACGAATCCATCAGCGTCGACTTCTCCGTGGCCGGCGGCGCCCCGGCCTACCGCGCGTCCGGCTGGATCTACGGCATGACGGAGAACGCGTCAGGACCGGCGGACCACTTCTTCCGCGACGTGAAGTTCCGGTACATGCGGGCCGGCGGCGCGCAACTCGGCTCGCCGGGCGGCTGGGTCTCGGGCGCCTACGACCGCAGGTGGAACGCGACGCTGGCCCAGGCCCGCCGGACGATCGCGCTCGGCGGCCAGTTCATCATCCTCCCGCACGACCTGTGGGGAGCCGACGGGTATCCGATCTCGCGCTTCCCCGGCGACAACGGCGACTGGTCCGACTACGACGCCTTCCTCACCCGCCTGATCAACGACGTGCGGGCCGCCGGGATCACCGTGCAGTGGGACATCTGGAACGAGCCCAACCTCTCCCTGTTCTGGAACCGCCCGCAGGCCCAGTACTTCGAGCTGTGGCGCCGCAGCTACCAGCGCATCCGCGCCGCCTTCCCCTGCCACCTGATCGTCGGCCCCAGCTGCGCCTGCGTGCCCTCCACCACGCACCCCTTCTGGAACGCCTACCTCGACTTCGTCCGCGCCAACAACGTCGTCCCCGACATCGTCAGCTGGCACTCCCTGCCCGGCGACCCGGTGGCCAACGTGGCGGCCGCCAACGCCACGCTCGACGCGCGCGGCATCCCGCATCCGCGGCCGTACCAGATCAACGAGTACGCCGCGGCCAACGAGCAGAACCCGGGAGACGGCGCGTGGTACATCGCCCGGCTGGAGCGGGCGGGCGCCGACGGGCTGCGCGCGAACTGGGCGAGCGCCGGCAACCTGCACAACGATCTGGCGAGCCTGCTCGTCCGCAACAGCGCGGGGCAGCACCTGCCCAAGGGCGAATGGTGGGTCTACCGCTTCTACGGCTCCCAGACCGGCCAGATCGTCTCGGTGACCCCGAGCACGTCCTACGACGCCTTCGCCACCAGGACGACCGGCGCGGCCAAGGTCCTCGTGGGCGGCGGCGGGACGACCGGCAACGTCGCCGTCGGTCTCCGGCGGCTCGACGCCACCAGCGGCATCGTGCAGAACAACCAGGTCCGCGCGGTCGTCCAGCGCATCCCGTTCAACGGCGGCGGCGCCGTCCAGGGGCCGATCACCGTTCAGGACACAGTCCTGACGCTGTCCGGCAACGCCGCCACGCTGAACCTGCCGCACACCAACGCCGACGACACGCTCACCGTCACCCTGCTGCCGCCGTCGGACGCCGGCTTCCAGTCCGTCGCCGTCGCGCAGCACTCCCAGCAGTGCCTGGACAACACCGACCTCGGCACGGCCGACGGCAACGTGCAGCAGCAGTTCTACTGCGAAGGCGGCGACCAGCAGCTGTGGAACTTCCGGCCGGTCGCCGGCGTGGCGAACACCTACACGCTGGTCAACCAGCAGAGCGGGAAGTGCCTGGACGTGAGCGCGTCGGCCACTGCCGACGGCGCGCCGGTGCGCCAGTGGACGTGCGCCGGCGGAGCGCAGAACCAGCAGTTCACGCTGCGCAAGGTCACCTACGGAGGCAACGACCCCCATGACTACCAGCTCGTCGCCCGCCACAGCGGCAAGTGCGTCGACGTGAGCACCATCTCGACCGCACCCAGGGCTCCCGTCCACCAGTGGACCTGCAACCCGGCCGGCCAGGCCAGTCCACTCAACCAGACCTGGCGGCTCTGGGGCCGCTGAGCGTCACGTCCTGCGCCTCTCGTGGGCGGCGGCCAGGTGGAGGTAGGCACTGGCCGTCCAGGTGTAGGCGCGATCGCGCAGTCCCTCGCCGGTGCGGGCGTCGAAGTTCTCGGCGAACCCCGACGCCTCGCACAGCGCGCGGAAGCGGGCGCTGATCTCGTCGGCCAGGTCCGGGTAACCGGCGCGGCGCAGCCCGTCCTCGATCAGTACGGTCGAGGGCGCCCAGATGGGGCCGCGCCAGTAGCCGTCGTCCAGGTAGCGCGGCGAGCCGGGCAGCTCGGTGGCGGGCCCGAACGCGGTCAGGTGCCGCTCGATCCGGGCGGCCAGCGCCGCCCGGATCGGGTGCGGCAGCTCCTCCCCCAGCACGATCGGCATGAGGTCGAGCAGGCTGGAGCTGGACCAGGTACGCCCCGAGAGCGCGCCCCGGGCGACGAACTTCTCGCCGTCCCACAGCTCGGCCAGGAGCGCGTCGCGCATCCGGTCGGCCTGCGTACTCCACCGGGCGGACGTGCCCGGATCGGGGGCCAGGCGGGCCAGCTCGCGCAGCTGCAGCACGAGGAACGCGGCCAGGTCGGCGGTCTCGACGACGCGCTCGGGGTCGAAGGTGGTGGCGTTGTCCCAGCCGCTGTCGTTGCCGTGCTGGTAGTGCGGCAGCGTCCGGCCCGGGGCGCGCCGGGCGTCGAGCCAGAACGTGGTCCAGCGTTCCAGCAGCCGGTAGGTCTCGGCCGGGTCGGGAGGTAGAGGGAGGTGGCGCAGGGCCCAGCCGTGGATGGGGGGCTTGACGAAGTTGTAGAGGATCTCGGAGTGGGTGACGGAGTCGGGCAGCGCGCCGGCGGCGTCCTGGTGGTCGAAGGGCAGGTGGTACTGGTCCCAGGCCAGGCCGGGCAACCCTTCGCCGAGGGCGATGGCGTTGAAGCAGTGGTCCCAGCTCCAGACCTTGTCCATCCAGTGCTTGGACATGAGGACGGCGGGCCGGGTGACGAACCCGGCGGGGCGTACGGTGGCCGACCACAGCACGTAGGCGGCCAGTTCGGCGGCGGGCGTGCGATCGCCGCGCCAGGGCGCGACCGCCGCGGCGAACGCGTCGAACTCGGCCCGCGCGGCCTTCACCACCTGCTCGAAGGCGTGGCCGCTCAGGTAGGGGGCGCGGGCGGTCTCGTACTCCTCGATGGCGATCTCCCATTCGCCGCCGAGGACGAGACCGCGTTCGGCGCTGCCCAGCGTCTGCGCGCCGAGGTGTTCGGCCTGGCCGCCGAGGACGGTGATCCGGTAGCGGCGGCCGGTCTGGTAGACGGTGAAGACGTACGATCCGTCGACGGGGTCCCGGTAGAAGTACGGGCCGCTGAACGGTGTCAGGACCGGGTCGGCGGCCAGCAGGCGGAGCCCGAGGCCGCGGCCGCGCACGCGTACGGTGTCGGCGCTCTCGTAGGCGAGGTCGATCCGGCCGCCGCCACCGCTCCAGGTGAGCTGGTGCGGGGTGGCGGTGACGGCGGCCTCGGCGGTGGGGATCAGCCGCAGGATCGCGTGCATGCCGGTCTGGTGCGAGACCAGGTGCACGTCCTCGGCGTAGGTCTTCTCCGCCACCACGGGCGAGAAGCCGAACCAGGATCCGCAGTAGCTGAACGGGATTTCCCGCAGGGAGAACACCGGGCCCGAAGCGGCGACGGTCATGGAGCGAGGGTCCCTTCTCAATCTTTGACGGCGCCCGCGGTGACGCCGGCGGCGACGTAGCGCTGGGCGACGACGAGCAGGATCGTGGCCGGGACGGAGGCGATCACGGCGGTGGCCATGATGGCGTTCCACTCCTGGTTGTTGTTGCCGATGTAGTGGTAGATGCCGAGGGTGATGGGCTGGTGGTCGCCGCCCTGGTCGAGGGTGGAGGCGAAGATGAAGTCCGACCACGCCCACAGGAAGGCGAACAGCGACACCGTGATGAGCGAGTTGCGGCTGACGGGCAGCACGATCGAGACGAACGTGCGCACCACCCCGGCGCCGTCGGTGCGGGCGGCCTGCAGCAGCTCCTCGGGGATGCCGGACATGAACGTGGTCAGGATCAGCACCGCGAACGGCACGGCGAGGGTGGAGTCGGCCACGATCAGCCCGGGAACGGTGTTGAGCACGCCGGTGGACAGGTAGACGGCGTAGAAGCCCATCGCCATGATGATCCCGGGGATCATCTGCGCGACGAGCAGCACGAAGCTCAGCGCTCCCCCGCCGCGCGGGCGCAGCTTGGCCAGCGAGTACGCCGCCGGCGCCGCGAGCAGCAGGGTCAGCGCCACCGTCCCCAGCCCGACGACCAGGCTCACCCCCAGATAGGGCAACTGCTGGTCCAGCACCGTCCGGTAGCCGTCCAGGGTGCCGTCGACCGGGAACCAGTTCGGCGGGCTCTTGCGCATGTCCTGGTCACGGGTGAACGACACGTTGATCATCCAGTAGACCGGGAACAGCATCACGGCGGTCAGCACCAGCCCGATCGCGGTCTTGAGGCGCCTCATGCCAGGGCCTGCCTGCGCTGCGCGCGGATGTAGACCAGCCCGAAGGCCAGCGCCGTCAGGATGAGCAGGTTGCCCACGGCGGCGCCGGGTCCGAAGGCGGGCACCAGGTTGCCGAACCCGAGCCGGTAGGACCAGGTCGCGAACGTGGTCGAGGCCCCACTCGGCCCGCCCTTCGTCATGATCCAGATGATGTCGAACACCTTCAGCGTGTAGACCAGGCCGAGCAGCAGCGTGATCGCCGACACCGGCCGCAGCAGCGGGAACGTCACCTTCCAGAACCGCTGCCACCCGCCCGCCCCGTCCAGCGCGGCGGCCTCGTAGATGGCCGGCGGGATCGCCTGCAGCCCGGAGTAGAGGACGACGAGGTTGAACGGGATGCCGATCCAGATGTTGGCGATGATGACGGACCAGAGCGACCAGTCCGGCGAGGTCAGCCAGTTGACCGGCCCGATCCCGAACCAGTCCAGGACGGCGTTGACCACGCCGGAGTCGCTGTTGAGCATCCACGACCACGTCGAGGCCGACACGATCAGCGGCAGCAGCCACGGCACCAGGAACAGCCCTCTGAGCGTGGCGGACAGCCGGAAGTTCTTCAGGAAGAACAGCGCCAGCGCGAGCCCGATGACGAACTGGAAGGCCAGCGAGACCAGCGTGAACACCACCGTGTGCCACAGCGCGGGCCCGAAGGTCGCGTCCGCGAAGACCTTGGCGTAGTTGGCGAACCCGGCGAACGGGGCGTCGCCCTGCACGAACGAGCGCACCGTGTAATTGCGTAGGCTCAGCTCGGCGTTGCGGTAGAGCGGATAGGCGTAGAAGGCCAGCAGGTAGAGCACGACCGGGGCGAGGAAGGCCCAGGCCGCCCACTGTCCCGACCGCGCGCGTGCCGCCCGGTGACCGTGGGCCGTCGTCCGGGCGGAACGCACGGGTTCCTGTATGACTCGGCTCATGCCGGCTACTGGGTCGCGCTCGCCGCGGCCGCCTGGGCCGCCGTCATCGCCTCCTGCGGGGACTTGGACCCGCTCAGCGCCGCCTGCACCGCGCCCCACATCGGCTCCGAGATCTTCGGATACTTGGTGCCCAGGTCGTCGCTGGTGCGGCCCTTGGCCGCCTTGACCGCGTCCACCCACACCTTCAGCTCGGGGCCGGCCGCCACCTGCTTGGCCTGCACCGCGTCGGTGGGCGCGATGTAGGACAGGGTGGTGGTCGTGGCGAGCGAGTTGTCGGTGCTGGTCAGGCAGGTCACGAGCTTCTGCGAGGTGGTGTAGCGGCCGGTGTCGGACTGGACCGGGACGCTGACGAACTCGCCGCCGGTGGGCGCGGGCGCGGTGCCGCCTGTCTTGCCGGGGACCGGGATGATGCCGTACTCGAAGCCGGTCTTCTTGGCGTTGGCGAGCTGCCAGGTGCCGTTCTCGGCGAAGGCGAAGTCGCCGGTGGCGAACTCCTGCCAGCTCGTCGTCTGGGTGTTGTTGATGACCGAGTTGGGGGCGTACCCCTTCTTCAGCCAGTCGCTCCACAGCGCCACGGCCGAGACGCCCTCGGGCGAGTCGAGCTTGGTGAGAGCGGCTCCGGAGCCCCAGAACCAGGGCAGGAACTGGAAGCTGCCCTCCTCGGTGCCGATCGCCGAGAAGGTGATGCCCTTCTCCCCGGCCGCCTTCACCTTCTCCAGCGCCGCCGTCAGCGAGGGCCAGTCCTTCACCGCGGCGATGTCCACCCCGGCCTTCTTCAGGACATCCTTGTTGTAGTACAGGGCCAGGGTGTTGGCGCCGATCGGGACACCGTAGGTCTTGCCGCCGCTCTGACCTGCGGCCAGCAGGTTCGGCGCGATCGCGGAGACGTCGAGCTTGTTCTGCTCGGTGGTCGTCAGGACGCCGGCCTCGGCCAGCGTCGAGACCACCGGGTTGTCCACGATCAGCACGTCCGGCGCGTTGCCCTGCTGGGCCGCCAGCAGCGCCTTGTTCGTCAGGTCGCTGGTGTCGTAGCCGGTGCGCTCGACCTTGACCCCGGCGTCGGTGCCGCACTTGTCCAGCAGCTTCACCCACTCCGAGCTCTTGTCGTACTGCGGGTACGGGTCCCAGATCGTGTACGTCCCGCCCCCGGTGGCCTGACCGGCGGTCGCCGGGCTGCCGTCGGACGATGCCGAGCAGGCGACCAGCCCGCCCACGGCGGCCAGGACCGCCAGACTCGCGCCGGCCGCACGCCGGCTCCTTGCCGCTGATCTCATTGAGCTGACCTCCGCTGACACGCGTGACGAGGTTGTTTCGGAGCGAAGTCGAATCGATTCGCCGAATCGGTTCGACCGAAGATAGGCCCGCTCCGCCGTAGGCGTCAATGGGCGGAGACGTCACGACGGAGTGCCACGTCATGAACCGGTTCGACCTACGATGGTCGCCGACCGGCGGAATCGGACGAGGAGCACGGGTGAACATCGGAGAGATCGCCAAGCGGGCGGGCGTGTCGCGGAGCACCGTCTCGTACGCGCTCACCGGCAAGCGCCCGGTGTCGGAGGAGACCAAGCGCCGCATCCTGACGGTCATCGACGAGCTGGGCTACCGGCCCAACGCCTCGGCCAGGGCGCTGAAGGAGGGCCGCACCCGCACGATCGGCCTGGTCATCCCGCCGGCCAGCCAGCGGCTGACCGACATGCAGCTCGGCTTCGTGGCCAGCGTGGTCGACGCCGCCGCCCGCGCCGACCTGGACGTCCTGCTGTCGCCTTCCGGCGGCGAGCACGACCGCTCCTTCGAGCGCGTGGTCACCGGCCGGCGCGTGGACGGCGTCATCCTCATGGAGATCCGGCTGGAGGACGACCGGGTCGCCCGGCTGCAGGAGCTCGGCCTGCCGTTCGTCGGCATCGGCCGCACCCGGCACCCGGAGGACATGTCCTGGGTGGACATCGACTACGAGACGCTGATCGCCAAATGCGTCCACCACCTGGCCGACCTCGGCCACCGGCAGCTGGCGCTGGTCAACCGCAACGCCGAGCTGGTCGCGGCCGGCTACGGCCCCGGTCACCGGGCGCAGGCCGGCTTCGACCGCGCCATCGCCGAACGCGGCCTGCGCGGCGTGCGGGTCTGCTGCGCCGACGACGCCCAGGCCGGGCAGGCCTGCCTGCAGCAACTCCTCGCCGAGCACCCGGGGCTGACCGCCATCGCCACCATCAACGAGGCGGCAGTGTCCGGCATGTACCGGGGGCTGGCCGAAGCGGGCCTGAGCGTGCCCGGCGACTTCTCCATCGCCGGTGTCGCGGCCCAGCACTGGGCCGAGAGCCTGCACCCGCCGCTCACCGCGGCCGACGTCCCGGCCGACGAGATGGGCGCCCGCGCCGTCGAGCTGCTCATCCAGCGCGTCGCCGACCCCGGCACCCCGCAGCGCCACCTGCTGGTGGCCCCGCCCATCTCGCTGCGCGGCACCACCGGCCCCGCCCGGCCGCGCGGCTGATCGATCCGGAGCCGCCGTCCGCGTGACGGCGGCATGTCGTCCACGTTTCCGGCTCTTGACCGCCGTGCCGGGAGACGCCCCGAAGGGGACCTGTCCGGCGGCACCGTCACGGACCGTTCTCCCTCCGGCCTCGACGGCACCCTGGCCAACCCCGGCGCCGCCACCACCGCCGAGGGCGACGCGACCACCCGCTCGTCCATCAAGCCGGTCAACGGCAACACCCTCACCTTCGACGTCACCGCCCCCAGGAACGGGGCCTACGCCATGACCGTCCGCTACTCCAACCCCGAGCAGTCTCCCGCCTCCCACTACGACTCCTACAGCTCCGGCACGTTCCCCGACATCCTGCTCCGATCGAAGTACGCCCCCATCGTGGACAGGATCGCACTGACGCCCCTCGCCAGGTGACCCCTGGGAGACCGGGCGGGAACGCCCGGTCTCTCAGGCTGTCAGCAGGGGAAGCGCCTCGAAGACGTGGTCCTGCCACAGGAGCCGCGAGGTCTCCTCGGGGTACGCCGCGACCGACGGCACCGTGTCGAAGATCCGGGTCAGGCGCTGTTCGGAGTCGTACGCGGGCCAGCCCGGGTCGCCCGAGGCCGCGAAGGACGTCCAGGCCGGGCGGATCTGGGCGGTCAGCTCGCGGGCCCCGGCGGTGTGCTCGGGGCCGATGGCCGCCGGGCCCAGGTGGGCGTCGTAGGTGCCGAACAGCAGCGGGCCGTCCAGGCCGTGGCAGGCGCGCATCACCCCGCCGTTGCCCGGGGACTGCCAGGCCAGCTCGTACAGGTAGGCCCTGCCGCCCCCGGCCGCCTGCGCCTCGGCCAGGCGCAGCGTCGGCATGCGGAACAGCCAGTCGGTCTGCACGAGTTCGTAGAGCTCCTCGGCGGACGCGCCGGGGAACGCCGCGCGGTAGGCGCGCTCGCCGTCCTCGCCGGGCCCGAAGCGGCGCAGCGTCTCCCCCGCCTGCTCCTCGGTGATCTGGCCGAGCTGTCCGGAGAAGAGGAGGAACGTACGGAACTCGTCGCGGGTGTGGCCGATGACCAGCTCCACGTCCCGTCCCGCGCCGCCCGCCAGCGCCTGCCAGGGCGCGGCCGGCAGCACCTCGCCGTCGACCACGGGCGAGAAGGCGGTGAGCGTGTGCGCGAACGGGCCCCAGCGGTCCTCGTACTGCCGCATCTTCGACTCCAGGGCGTGCCCGATCGCCGGCAGCTCCCGCGGATCCACGCCCGACAGGTCCCCGGCCGTCGGGCGCAGGCCCGCCTCGGCGGCGATCGCCGCCGCGACGTCCCGGGCCAGGGCATCGGAGAAGTACGTGCCCGGCAGGCTCTGCCCGACGGCGCGCCGGAACAGGCCCGCCGCGCTCGGCATGACCATCAGCGCGGCGATGGACCCGGCGCCGGCCGAATCACCGAGAACGGTCACCTGGCCGGGGTCGCCGCCGAACGCCGCGATGTTCTCCCGCACCCACTCCAGGGCGGCGACCTGGTCGAGCAGGGCCCGGTTGGCGGGCGCGCCGTCGATATGGGCGAAGCCCTCGACGCCGAGGCGGTAGTTCAGCGACACGAAGACCACGTCGCCGTCGCGGGCGAGGTGCCGGGCGTCGTAGCCGGGGCTGCCGGAGAAGCCGTGCTTGTAGGCGCCGCCGTGGATCCACACCATCACCGGGCGGCGGGCGGCCGGGTCGGGGTCGGGCGTCCAGACGTTGACCGTCAGCCAGTCGTCGCCCGTGCCCTTGAAGAGGTCTCCGCCGCCGCGGCCGGCCATGCTCGCGTCCTGCGGGGCCGGCGGGCCGAAGGCGAACGCCTCCCGTACGCCGTCCCAGCCGCGCACGCGCCGCGGCGCCTGGAAGCGGGCCGGACCGATCGGGGGCTCGGCGTACGGGAGGCCCCGGAAGACGGCCAGGCCGTCCTCCGTGCGGCCGCGCACCATGCCGGCGGCGGTACGGACCTCGGGCTCCTCGGCTGCGGACATGGCGGCTCCTTTGCCTAAATCGACTGATTTAACTGTTGTCCATTTTTTAACACATGTCTAGAGTTGCGGGCGTGCAGGACCGACAAGACCGCCGGGTGCGCCGCTCCCGTGCCGCCCTCATGGCCGCCGCCGTACGCCTGGTCTCCGAGCGCGGCACCACGGCCCTTCCCGTCGGCGAGCTCTCCGACGCCGCGGACGTCAGCCGGCAGCTGGTGTACCTGCAGTTCGGGGACCGTGACGCGCTCCTCGTGGCGGCCGCGACCGACCTGGTCGAACGGGAGCTCATCCCCGAGGCCGGGGACGAGGGCGCGCCGCCTCGCGCGCGCATGCTGGCGATGGCCCGCCACTTCGCCCGGCACCGCCCCTTCTACCGCGCGATGCTCACCGGATCCTGCGCGTTCCCGATGACCCGGGACCTGAACAGGCTGTTCGGCTCGCTCATCACCGTGACGGGCCTGCGCGAGGTGTTCGGCGACCTCGACGACGCCACCGCGCAGGACCTGGCCGCGCTGATCGCGGGCGGGACCGGCACGATCGTCAACGACTGGCTGATCGACGCCGACGACCCCCTCGACCCCGGCGAACTGGCCGACCGCCTGCTGCGCCTCTCGACCACCCTCGCCCGCACCCCCGGAGGCCGCCCGCGATGAACCTGAACAGCCACCTCGTCCAGCGCCTGCTGCGCCTGCCCCCGCCCCTCACCAGGGATCTGACCGTCCAGCGCGACCTGCGCGTCCCGATGCGCGACGGAGCCGTCCTGCTGGCCGACCGCTGGGCGCCCGCCTCGGGCGGCGACGGCCTGCCGACCGCGCTCATCCGCGTCCCCTACGGCCGGGCCGGCATGACCGCGGACCCGATGGCCCGCCCGCTGGCCGAACGGGGTTTCCAGGTGCTGATCCAGAGCACCCGCGGGACCTTCGGCTCCGAGGGCCCCTTCGACCCGCTGCGCCGCGAGCGCGAGGACGGGCTCGACACCCTCGACTGGGTGATCCGGCAGCCCTGGTTCGGCGAGTCGATGATCCTTTACGGCTCCAGCTACCTCGGCTTCGTCCAGTGGGCGGTCGCCGACGCCGTACCGCCCCAGGTCAAGGCCATGATCCCCGGAGTCTCCGAATCGGCGCTCACGCTGGACTTCCTGCGCGGGGACGCGTTCTCCCTGGAGACCCCGTTCGTCTGGGGCGTCCAGGTCGCGGGCCAGGAACGCCCGCTCGCGATGGCGCGCCAGCTGCTCCGGGGTAAGAAGGTCCAGCGTGCCCTGCGTACGCTGCCGCTGGCCCAGGCCGACACCGCCGCCCTGGGCCACCACGACGACTACATCCAGAACATCCTCGTCCACGACGCGGGCAGCCCGTTCTGGCAGGGTCTGGACCACCGGCACCGGGTCTCGGACATCCGGGTGCCGGTGAGCAGCGTCGGCGGCTGGTACGACATCTTCCTGCCCGGCCAGATCCGCGACCACCGGGCTCTACAGGACGCCGGACACCCCCTGGCCCGCCTCACCGTCGGCCCCTGGGCCCACGTCTCCATGGGCGTCGGGCAGACGGCCGCCGCCGAGGCCCTCGACTTCGGCCTGGCGCTGGCCCGGGGCGAGGAGCCGGCCGAGCGCGCCCCGGTCCGCCTGTTCGTCATGGGCGAGGAGAAGTGGCGCGACTTCCCGTCCTGGCCGCCGCCGGGATACGAGCCCCGGCGCTTCCATCTCCAGCCGGGCGGCGCCCTGTCCACCGAGACGCCCGGCGACTCGTCCCCCGACGGCTACCGCTACGACCCGGCCGACCCCACCCCGGCCCTCGGCGGCGTCCGCATGGCCTTCGGCGAGAAGGCCGGCCGCGTCGACAACGCCGCTCTTGAGGCCCGGCCCGACGTCCTCACGTACACGACGTCCGTACTGGAGGAGGACGCCGAGGTCGTCGGCGAGGTGAGCGCCGAGATCTTCTTCCGCTCCAGCCTCCCCTACGCCGACGTCTTCGTCCGGCTGTGCGACGTCGACGCCGACGGCCGCTCCACCAACGTCTGCGACGGCCTGATCAGCCTCACCGGCGCCGACGAGATCACCCCCGCCACGGTGACCCTGTGGCCGACGGCGTACCGCTTCGGGCGCGGCCACCGCATCCGCGTCCAGGTCTCCAGCGGCGCCTTCCCCCGCTACAACCGCAACCCCGGCACCGGCGAGCCCCGCGCCACCGCCACCGCCCTCCGCACCGCCGACCAGCAGGTCTTCCACGACCCGCAGCACCCGTCGGCGGTGCTCCTCCCGGTGCTCCTCCCGGTGCGCTGACCGCGCCGTCAGGCGAGTTCGTACGTCCAGCCGGCGGCGAGGGAGGAGGAGACCCGGACCTCGCCGCCGGAACGGATGACGGTGAACCGGGCGGGCTCGCCGGAGGCGTGATCGGTGACGGTGAGGGTGGTCTCGCCGTCCGGTCCCGGGTAGACGCGCAGGGTCAGGCCGTCGAGATAGTCGTAGTCCGGCCGGTCGTCCCTGGCGCCGACGGGCAGGACGGCGCCTTCGCGCACGTAGATCGGCATCGAGGTGAAGCCGTGCCGCTCGGTGCGCCAGCGCCCGCCCTCGACGCGCTCCCCGGTCAGGTAGTTCGTCCACGTGCCGTCGGGCAGGTAGAGCTCCACCGTCCCGTCGGGGGTGAAGACGGGCGCGAGGAGCAGGTCCGGGCCGAGCATGTACTGGGTGTCGAGGTGGGCGGCGTTGCGGTCGCCGGGGAACTCCATCGCCATGGGCCGCATCAGGGGCGTCCCGCTCTCGTGCGCCTGGACGCCCGCCTGGAACAGGTACGGCATCAGGCGCAGCTTGAGCTTCGTGAACAGCCGGGTCACCTTCACAGCCTCCTCGTCGAAGGCCCACGGAACGCGGTAGGAGGTGGAGCCGTGCAGCCGCGAGTGGGAGGACATGAGCCCGAAGGCGACCCAGCGCTTGAACACGCCGGGGTCGGGAGTGCCCTCGAAGCCGCCGATGTCGTGGCTCCAGAAGGAGAACCCGGAGAACGCGAGCGACAGGCCGCCGCGCAGGCTCTCCGCCATGGACCCGTACGTCGAACCCGAGTCGCCGCCCCAGTGCACCGGCAGCCGCTGGCCGCCCGCGGTCGCCGACCGCGCGAACAGCACCGCCTCGCCCCGGCCGCGGCGCTCCTCGAGCACCTCGAACATCGCCGTGTTGTAGAGGTGCGTGTAGAGGTTGTGCATGCGTTCGGGCGCGGAGCCGTCGAAGTAGGCGACGTCGAGCGGGATGCGCTCCCCGAAGTCGGTCTTGAACGCGTCGACCCCCTGGTCCTGCAGCGCGCGCAGCTTCGACTGGAACCAGCGCGTCGCGTCGGGGTTGGTGAAGTCGACGAGTCCCATCCCGGCCTGCCACAGGTCCCACTGCCAGACCGACCCGTCCGGGCGCTTCAGGAGGAAACCCCGCTCGGCGGCCTCGGCGAACAGCGGTGAGCGCTGGGCGATGTACGGGTTGATCCACACGCAGACGCGCAGGTCCTTGGCGTGCAGGCGGGCCAGCATGCCCTCGGGGTCGGGGAAGACCCGCGGGTCCCACCGGAAGTCGCACCAGTTGAACTCGCGCATCCAGAAGCAGTCGAAGTGGAAGACCGACAGCGGCAGGTCGCGCTCGGCCATGCCGTCGATGAACGAGGTCACCGTCTGCTCGTCGTAGTCGGTGGTGAACGAGGTCGACAGCCACAGGCCGTAGGACCAGGCGGGCAGGCGCGCGGGGCGGCCGGTGAGCGCGGTGTAGCGTTCCAGGATCTGCTTGGGGGTCGGCCCGTAGATCACGAAGTATTCGAGGCTCTCCCCCGCGACCGAGAACTGCACGCGTTGCACCGTCTCCGACCCGACCTCGTACGAGACGTGCCCCGGGTGGTTCACGAAGACGCCGTATCCACGGTTGGTGAGGTAGAACGGCACGTTCTTGTAGGCCTGCTCCGAGGAGGTCCCGCCGTCGGCGTTCCAGATCTCCACCGTCTGGCCGTTCTTGACCAGCGGCCCGAAGCGCTCCCCCAGCCCGTAGACCACCTCGCCCACGTCCAGCGCGAGCTGCTGGGCGAGGTGGACGGAGGCGCGGGCGCCGCCGACCGGCGGCGGATCGACCTGCGCGTCCCCGGCGAGCCGGAAGTGGCCGATCGATTTGGGGCCGCTGGAGGTCAGCGGGCGCCCGTCGGCGTGGAAGGACAGGTTCCAGGGGGCTCCTGGCGCCATGGTCGCGCTGAGCGCGCCGCTGGTGAGCGTCGTGGCGCCGTCCGTTTTGACGATGCCGTGCCCGTCCTCGGCGCCGACGAGGTCGAAGCCGCGGTCGTCGCTCAGGTGGTGCTCGACGCGGACGCGGATCACGTTCTCCAGGGGCGACGACAGCCGCAGCGAGAGGACCGGCCGGTTGAGGGTGTCGCCCCGGCGGTTGATCACGGTGGTGGGCGCGGTGACGGTGAACGCGTCCTCGCCGGCCTGGATGTCGTACGCCTCGGCCGCGTACAGCGCGGTGACGCCGGGACGCAGCTGCCAGAGCCCGTCGGTGAACTTCATCGGCAGGTCATCCCTTCAATCCGCCGGCCAGCAGGTCGGCGCGCCAGAACCGCTGCAGCACCAGAACGAGGGCGATCAGCGGGATGACGGAGACGGCCGAGCCCATGATGACCAGCGGGTACAGGTCGCTGTCCCCGGCGCCCTTGCCCAGGAACGTGTACAGGCCCAGGGTGATCGGATATTTGTCCTGGTCGGAGAGCATGATGAAGGGCAGCAGGAAGTTGTTCCAGATGCCGACGAACTGCAGCAGGAGCACCGTGACGAGCCCTGGCGCCATCATGGGCAGCACGATGGCGCCGAAGATCCGGGTCTCCCCGGCTCCGTCCAGGCGCGCGGCCTCCAGCGTGCTCTGCGGTACGGAGGCGGCGGCGAAGACCCGGCACAGGAAGATGCCGAACGGGTTGATGATGACCGGCAGCAGCACCGACCAGTGGGTCCCGGCCAGGCCGACGGCGGCCATCAGCAGATACTGCGGGACGGCCAGCACGATGCCGGGCACGAGCACGCCGGCGAGGATCACCGAGAACAGGAACTCACGCCCGCGGAAGCGGAACTTGGCCAGCGCGTAGCCGGCCATGGCCGACACCATCGTCGACAGGACCGCACCGACGCCGGCGTAGAGCAGCGAGTTGAGCCCCCACGTCCAGAACTGGCCGTCGCCGTAGGCGCTCAGGTTGGCCAGGTTGTCGAGGATGCCGGTGCCGGGGGCGAAGGAGAAGGTGGTGAACAGCTCGCGCGGCGTCTTGGAGGCGGCGATGACCACCCAGGCCACCGGGGTCAGGCAGTACAGCGCACCGAGCAGCAGCACGACCAGCGGGAGGCGTGGCCGCCGCGCCGCACCCGGGCGGCGGCGGTGGAACTGGCGGTCACCGGTGCGGGGTACGGCGGTCATGCGTTGTCCCCGAAGGTCCGGCGCTGGAAGAAGCGCAGCAGGAGCAGCGAGATGGCGAGGATGCCCAGGGCCAGCACGACGGAGGCAGCGGCGGCTCCGCCGAGGTTGTCGTTCATGAACGCCTCCTGGTAGATCTTCATCAGCGGCACCCAGGTGGCGCTGATCGTGGTCGTCATCGGCCGCAGCGTGGCGGGTTCGCTGTAGAGCTGCAGGGTGCCGATCACGGAGAACAGGCCGGTGAGCACGAGCGCGGGGGCGACCAGCGGGATCTTGATGCGCCAGGCGATCTGCCACTCGCTCGCCCCGTCGATGCGGGCCGCCTCGTAGATGGAGGTGGGGATGGCGCGCAGCGACGTGAAGATGATGATCATGTTGAAGCCGACGCCGGACCACAGCGCGATGTTGGCCAGCGAGAAGTACAGGGCGGGGAAGCCGAAGAAGTCCAGCGGCCCGGCCTGCAGTTGCCTGGCGATGTAGGTGAGCGGGCTGGTGCTGGGCAGGTACAGGAAGCCCCATAGGAGGCTGGCGATCACGCCGGGCACCGCGTACGGCAGGAAGATCGCGGTGCGGGTGAAGCCGCGCGCCCGCACCCTGGGGGTGTCGAGCAGCAGCGCGAACAGCAGGGCCAGGCCCAGCACGCTGGGGATGGCGATGACGCCGTAGAGCAGGACCCGGCCGAGCCCGGCGACGTACTCGGGGTCGGAGAGCGCGGCGGCGTAGTTGTCGAACCCGATGAAGGCTTCCACCCGCCGCCCGAACGCGCCGCCGCCTTCGATGCGGAAGCCGCGGAAGCTCAGGTAGACGGCGTAGCAGATCGGGATAATCAGGAACAGGGCGAAGAAGACGATCGCGGGCATGGCGAACAGCCACGGGGTGGCGACGGCGCGGACGCGCAGGCGTCGCCCGGTGGAGCTGGCGGGCATGAGATGTCCAGGGAGGGGTCGAACCGAGGGCCCGGCCGGGCCCTCGGCGTCTTACTTGGTGACGGTGTAGCCGGACTTCTGCAGGTCGGCGACGACGGCCTGCTGCGTGGCCTGGAAGACCGCGCGGAACGAGGTCTTGTCGAGCGCGGCCTTGTTGAGCGCGTCACCGAAGGCGCTCTGGGCGACGTTCACGTTGGGTCCCCAGGTCACCGGGATGGTGGTGTTCTTGATCACCTGGTCGGTGACCTGGTAGAAGTCCTTCTGCTGCGGCATCAGCTTAGGCGGCTCGTGGGTCAGCGTCGCCTGGCGGCCCGCGTTGCCGCCGGGGAAGATGTCAAGGCTGAGGAGCAGCTTGGAGCCCTCGTCGGAGGCCCCGAGCCAGGCGGCGAAGGCCGCGGCCTCCTTGGCGTTCTTGGACTTGGACGGCACCAGGTAGGCGGACCCGCCCAGGAACGGGACGGCGGTCTGGCCCGGCGTCCACTGCGGCAGCGGTGCGGACTCCCACTTGCCGGCGGTGTCGGGTGCCACGGAGTGGATGACGCTGGGCGCCCACGAGGCGGCTGCCCAGCTAAGGATCTTGCCCTTGTTGACCTGGGCGTTCCACTCCGGCGTGAGCAGCGGCTCGACCTTGACCAGGTCCCGCTTCACGAGGTCCTCCCAGAAGTCGGCGATCTTCAGGGACGGCTCGCCGTCGATGCCGACCGTCCAGGCGTTGCCGTCGGTGCTCCACCACTGGGCGCCCGCCTGGGCGGCCTGGGCGGCGAAGAACTCGAACTGGGTGGCGGCGAAGGCGGCGATGTAGGCGTCGGGGTCCTTCTTGTGGATCTGCTCGGCGGCCTTCGCGTACTCGGCCCAGGTGGTGGGGACCTTGACGCCGTACTTGTCGAACAGGTCCTTGCGGTAGGTGAGCATCATCGGCCCGATGTCCTGCGGCACGCCGTAGACCTGCTTGTTGAACGTGGTCAAGGCCCAGACGTTGGGGTCGATGCCGGATTTGGCGCCGGCCACGTCGGCGGTGATGTCCTTGACGGCTCCGGCCACGACCAGGGCGGGCAGGCCGCGGTACTCCAGCTGCACCACGTCGGGGGTGTCGCCGGCCTTGTCCGCGGCCAGCAGCTTGGAGGCGGTCTCGGCGGTTCCGCCGACCTCCGAAAGCTTGATCGTGACGTTGGGGTGCTCCTGGTGGTACTTGTCGGCGATCGCCTTGGCCGCCGGATCGCTGCCTTTCAGGCTCCAGGTCCAGAACTCCAGCGTGACCGGCCCGCCTGCGCTCGCCGTGTCCGAGGAGGGGGTGTCGGCGGACGAGCAGGCGGCCAGCGACGCCGCCAGAGCGAGCGCCAGCGCCGCGGCGCCGAGCTTCGTCCGGGGTCGGCGGCGTCGGGGCGGGGTCGGTGGGGTCATGACGATCTCCTGGGCAGGGGTGGTGCGCCTCGGCGGGAATGCCGGGTCGTGCGTTGGGATCTAACCTGATGTTAACGTTGTCATCCTGTCAAGCCCCCTCCTTGTGAGATCTCTCGGAGCCCCCGTGCCTGCTTTCCGCAACCCGGTCCTGCCCGGGTGCTATCCGGACGCGTCGATCTGCCGGGTCGGCGAGGACTTCTACCTGGTCACCTCGTCATTCACCTATTTTCCTGGACTCCCCCTCTTCCACAGCCGTGACCTGGTGCATTGGCGCCAGCTCACGCATGTGCTGGACCGGCCCGGGCTGCTCGCGCTGGAGGGCCTGGACGTCTCCGACGGCGTCTGGGCACCGACCATCCGCCACCACGACGGCACCTTCTACGTGGTCTCCACGCTGGCCGTGAACCGGCAGGGCAGCCTCACCTTCGTCGTGACCGCCGACGACCCCGCCGGGCCGTGGTCGGACCCCGTGCCGCTGGAGGCCGAGGGCATCGACCCGTCGCTGTTCTTCGACGACGACGGCCGGTGCTGGCTCACCGCCTGCCGCGACGCGGTCCAGGGCGGTCCCGGCGAGCTGTGGATGCGCGAACTCGACCTGGACCGGCTCAAGCTCGTCGGCCCCACGCACGTGCTGTGGCAGGGTGCGGTGCGCGGGGCGTGGGTGGAGGCGCCGCACCTGTACAAACGCAACGGCGTGTACCACCTGATCGCCGCGGAAGGCGGCACCGAGAGCAACCACAGCGTCACCGCGGCGCGTTCCGGCACCGTCACCGGACCCTACGTCACCGACCCGCGCAGCCCCCTGCTGACCCACCGGCACCGTGGCCCGGGCGAGCCCATCCACAACGTCGGCCACGCCGACCTGGTGGACACCCCCGTCGGCGAGTGGTGGGCGGTGACGCTCGGCGTGCGGCCGATCGCGGGCACCCACACGCTGGGCAGGGAGGTCTTCCTCGTGCCCGTGACCTGGACCGCCCACGGGCCCGTCTTCGCCCCCGAATCGGGAGCCGTGCGGCTGTCGGAGCGGCTCCCGTCGATCGCCTCCGGCCGACCTGACGGCGACACCGCCGTGGCGGCTGGACAACCGGACGGCGACACCGCCGTTCCGGCCGGACAATCGAACGGCGACACCGCCGTTCCGGCCGGCCGGGCGCATTTCGGCGGGCTGGAGTGGAACAGCCTGCGCGGTCCCGCCGGCGACCGCGTCAGGCCCACGGCTGACGGGTCCGGGCTCGACCTCGACCTCGCCCCCGAGGCCCTCAGCTCCACCGGCGTGCCGGCCTTCCTCGGCCGGCGCCAGCAGCACGTCCGCTTCGGCGCGCGGACCCGGATCAGCTTCGCCGCGGCGCGCCCGTCAGAGGAGGCCGGCCTGGCCGTCTTCCAGCACCAGAACCACCACGCCACGCTCGCCCTCACCGTGGACGACGGCGGGCAGGCGCAGGTCGTGCTGACAGTCCGGGAGGCGGGCACGAGCACCCGCCGGGCCTCGGTCCCGGTCTCGACCGGCGAGGTGCTGCTGGCGGTCGACGGAGACGAGGCCGGTTACACCTTCCGCGTCAGGGACCTCACGGCGGCGCAGTGGATCAGCCTGGCCACGATCGAACGGTCCTTCTTCAGCACCGAGCGCGCGGGCGGTTTCGTCGGGGTCTATCTGGGTCTGTACGCCACCGGCAACGGCCACGCGAGCGACGGACGGGCGCGGGTCCACTGGTTCGAATACCAGCCCGACCCCGAAACGGCCGCCTAGCGCGGCGGCTTGGGCGGCGCCGTGCTGCGCCGGATCACGAGCTCGGGAGCGATCCGCTCGCACGAGGCCGGCTCGCCCTGCATCATGCGCAGCACCTGCTCGATGCAGCGCGCGCCGAGAGCGACGAAGTCCTGGCGGACCGTGGTCAGCGCGGGCACCTGGTAGGCCGCTCCCGCGATGTCGTCGAAACCGACGAGCGAGATGTCCCCGGGCACCTTCACGCCGAGCTCGGCGAAGGCCGCCAGCACCCCCATGGCCATCTGGTCGTTTCCGGCGAAGATCGCCGTCGGCGGCTCGCCGGTGCGGCGGGTGACGAGGTAGTGGGCCAGCCGGTAGCCGCTGTTGCCGGTGAAGTCGCCCTCGAAGAACTCGCCGCCGGCCTCCGGCGCCTCTTCCAGCGCGGCCCGCCAGCCCTCGACGCGGGCTCGGGCGTCGAAGGTGCGCAGCGCGCCGGTCAGGTGGACGATGTGGCGGTGCCCCAGCTCCACCAGATGCCGTACGGCGAGCCGCGCGCCCAGCTCCTGATCGAGCTCGACGAAGCCGACATCCGGGTTGGGCACGTTGCCGGACATGACCACCGTCATCGGCACGCCGGTCACGATGTCGGCCAGGGCGTCCATCACCATGGGCCGGTCGGCGATGACCGCGATGGCCTCGACCGCCTGGTCGGTGAGCCGCTGCAGGGTCTCGGCCAGGTCCCTGGTGGTGCCGCCCTGCCAGCTGGCCATATTGACCCAGTAGCCGGCCCGCTGCGCCGCCGTCTGCACGCCCCGCAGGATGCGCGGCAGCTCGTACAGCTCGGCCCCGGCGAGCACCACCCCGATCGTCGAGGAACGGCGGCTCTTCAGCGCGCGGGCGACGCTGTTACGGCGATAGCCGAGCTTCTCGATGGCGGCCTCGACGCGAGCCCGGGTCTCCGGGCGGACGGACGGGTGGTCGTTGAGGACGCGGGAGACGGTCACGTGCGACACGCCCGCCTCGCGTGCCACATCCACCATGCCTGGTGCCCGATTCATGTCCTTCGCTTCCCGGCCTCCACCACCGTGCTGGCCCCGTATGCCCGAGCGCCCGGTTGCCGCGCGCCGCGGTGCCGATTCGATCGTGCCACATCCGCCGGGCGCTCCCGCCCAAACCGGTCATGGCATCGGAGTCGTCCGTGAACTCTTTCGCGCCGTGGCGGTAAGTACAGGCGACCGTGCCCACCGAGGAAGGCACCGCATGAAGGAGCTGACCGTTTCATGGCAGAACCGGCGACGGCCGAGGCCGCCGACCCGGACCTGATCCGCAGGTCCCGGCAGGAGCCCGAGGTGTTCGCCGTGCTGTTCGACCGCCATGCCCCCGCGCTGCACCGCTACGCCGCCCGCAGGCTGGGCGCCGACGCGGCCGAGGACGTGGTGTCGGAGACGTTCCTGCCCCGGCTGACGCCCGAGCAGGCCGAGCCGTACCTGGACAAGGAGGTCGCGGCGGCGCTGGCCGACCTGGAGCGCGGCAAGGCCTTCTACCCGGCGTACGCGCCCCGGGCGCGGGCGATCGAGGAGCGGGTGTACCAGGAGTTCGCGCTGGACTCGCGCTCTGAGCACCGGACGGGGATCCGCGTCCCAGGTCCCCGTCCGGCATCGAGCGGAATCCTGTCACATCACGAAATTGCCGGACATTTGCTGTCATGTGAGATCCAAACCCATCGTGATCATCGCCGGCGCGCTGGTCATCACCCTGCTGACCGCCGGCACAAGCCTGTCATCGGCCACCGAGCCACCGGCCGGCCCCGGGGACAACGCCGTGACCCTGATCTCCGGCGACCGGGTCGTGGTCGCCGGACGGAACTACAGCGTGACACCCGGCCAGGACCGGGAGGTGACGTTCACCGGGCAGATGAGCGGGGGCCATCTGTACGTGATCCCGTCCGACGCCCGGCCGCTGATCGCCAAGGGGCTCCTGGACAAGCGGCTGTTCGACGTCACCCAGCTCCTGCGGTGGCAGTACGGCGACGCCGCGACGGACGAGATCCCCCTGATCCTCCAGCAGCCGGAACAGCAGGCGCGGCAGGAGCTGCGCGGCGCCGTGCCGACCCGGCGGCTGGCCGCCCTGGGCATGAGCGCCATGCGCCTGCCCAAGGCGGCCGCGGCCGGGACCTGGCGGGACCTGACGGCCGGCGCCCGCAGCCTGGCCGCCGGCGCGACCAGGCTCTGGCTGGACGGCCGCCGCTCCTACAGCCTGGACCAGAGCGTCAAGCAGATCGGCGCCCCCGAGGCGTGGAAGCAGGGGTTCACCGGCAAGGGCGTCACGGTCGCCGTGCTCGACTCCGGGTACGACCCCGAACACCCCGACCTGAAGAACGTCGTGACGCAGTCGCGCAACTTCAGCACCGAACCCGACATCAGCGACAGGATCGGCCACGGCACCCACGTGGCCTCGATCGTCGCCGGCGCCGGAGAGAGGTACAAGGGCGTGGCGCCCGACGCGAAGATCGCCCTGGGAAAACTGGGCACCACGTTCACGGACTCGGCCCTCCTGGCCGGCATGGAGTGGGCCACCGTCGAGGTCAAGGCCAAGGTCGTCAACATGAGCCTCGGCGCTCCGGACACTCCTGAGCTGGACCCCGTCGAACAGGCGGTGAACGAGCTCTCCGAGCGCACCGGCGCGCTGTTCGTGGTCGCCGCGGGCAACGACGGCGCCTCCCCGGTGAGCAGCCCGGGCAGCGCCGACGCGGCCCTGACGGTCGGCGCCGTGGACAAGCAGGGCAAGATGGCGCCGTTCTCCAGCAGGATGCGTGACGTCGACCACGCGATCAAGCCGGAACTCACGGCGCCCGGCGTGGACATCATGGCCGCGCGGGCCGGCGGCGGGCACGTGGCGATGAGCGGCACCTCGATGGCCGCGCCGCACGTCGCGGGGGCCGCCGCGATCCTCGCCCAGCGCCATCCCGAGTGGACCGGCCGGCAGCTCAAGGCCGCGCTCATCGGCAGCGCCGCGCCCGTGGCCGGCGCGACCCGGTACGAGCAGGGCAGCGGCCAGGTGGACCTGGTACGCGCGCTGGCCCAGCCGGTGATCGCCGAGCCGGCCAACGGGTGGGCCTATTTCCGCTACGGCAGCACCGGCGAGCAGGTGCAGACCAGGACCATCACCTACACCAACTCGGGCGACAGCCCGAGCACGCTCGACCTGACGGCCGAGGGCGAGGTGCTCAAGCTCTCCGCCCAGCGCCTGGAGGTGCCCGCCGGCGGCCAGGCGTCCGTCACGCTGACGATCGACGGGCGGGGCAGGAAGGCGGGCGAGTACCCGGGGACCGTCACCGCCAGATCCGGCGAGCAGGTCATCAGGACGCTGGCCGGCGCCTTCGTCGAGCCGGAGTCGTACGACGTGACCATCAACGTGATCGACAAGTCCGGCGGGCCCGCCGACTTCTTCGCCGAGCTCTACGACCCGAAGACCGGCGCCGTACGTCAGCTGCAGGTGGAGGGCGGACGGCTCGAGGCCCGGCTGCCCAAGGGGCAGTGGAACCTGCTCACCGAGGTCCACCAGATGGAGGGGATCACGCTCGCCCACAGCACCGTGACCGTGGCCGACCGCGACCAGCAGGTGACGGTGGATGCGCGCCTCGGCGAGCGGGTGCGCTTCTCGATCGACGACCCGGCGGCGGTCCAGCAGCGCGTGTACGCCATCAGCCTGGCCCACGGCGCCTGGTCGACCTCATGGGCGTCGTTCATGAAGTACCCCGACAGGCTCTTCGTGGTCCCCGTGCGCCAGCCCGGTCTGAAGCTCATGATCAGAAGCCTCTGGGACGGCGCCTCATCCCTTTATGACCTGGTCCAGCTCCACAGCGACGGGATCCCCGCCGAGCCCGTGCTGGACGCCAGGCGGGACGAGCTCGCGAAGGTGACCGTCGCCTACCGCGGCGCCGGCGTCACGGCCAAGGGCACCCCTCTCGTCAGGGCACGGTTCGACGAGGCCGGGGCCGGGATCCTGGCGCCGGTCCGAGACAAGGTGGACCTGCCGGGCACGCTCCCCCAATACCGGACACCGGGCCTGGTGTGGGACAGCGCGCTCGAGGTCGGCTCCGCCCTGCTGGTCGGCGAGGGGCGCGAGTCGAAGCGGGGCGAGGCACGGGAGACGTGGAACGCCGCGGTGACCGGCCCGTCGCTCGCCGGGCTCGGCGCACGCCGTACCGGGGACACGTTGACCGTCGCCGCCGGCGGCCT
>NZ_JBSFTC010000115.1:0-32119 GCF_053590415.1 Nonomuraea sp. NPDC003201 | reverse complement strand
TCAGGCGGGTAGTTCTTCATCACCATCAAGGACATCTCTTCCCCTGGACCTCAAGATCCAGTCTCCAAGGTGTCCACGTCCAAGGGGGAACGCCCAGGCACCAGCCGTCGCTCTTCGCCGCAGCACAGAGATGCTCTGCCCACTCGGCTCGGAGCCGATCATGTTCCGACGATCAACGTAAGAAAATCCGACCAATCCGACAAGGCGCGCGATCATCACAAATCAGAAAACAGCCCTATGTGGTGCGTAACACTCCGTAACCGTGACAAGCTGTTGATCTTCACTGTGGCATGAGGCGCTCATGGTGGTCATCCAATCCCCCACTGAACTGCTTGCTCGTGTCCATGCGCATCTCCGTAGCAGCCAGCCTTCGCTGTCACGTTGGCTTCCTCCGCCCCCACCCCAGGCAGATAGAGCGACGATGCTGGCTGAAGCTCCGTCACCCTCTCGGCCGACCGCGAGCACATCACCACCGGCGATCCGATCAACGACGGCGTGGCCCGTCCGGGTGAAATACGCCGCCACGAATCTGCAGTAGGCGTTGACAAGTGGGTACGAGCTGGGATTGATCAGGTTCCCGAAGGTTCCTTCCCAGATGCGAGAGGATCGCTTCCCGACCCTAGAGACGCTCAGCGGTGTCCGGAGCGGTGAAATTGTGATCAACTCGAGATCTTAGTCTGTGAAGATCCCGGCAGACCTTGATTTCCATGGGGCCAATGGGAGGAGCCATCCGTGATCAGGCCGTGGATAGCTACGATGGCGGCTCTGTCGGCGGTATCAGCCTTGACCTTCGGTCTGGAGATGAGCGCGCACGCACAGATCGACCCGGTCACCGCATTGAACCGTCAACTCGTGGACGGCCACGGCGTGAAGATCTCGCAATTGCGCAGCTATACGCTCGACCCTGCGAAAAACACCAAGATGGTTGACCGCTCCACCGGCATCGCGGAGTTCGGCAAGGGAAAAGTCGTAGCAACAAACGTGGTCTATCGCGACCCTGGAACCGGCCCAAAGTCACGGCTCCTCCGCTTCCCGGACCGTTACTACACGCAGGAGTACCCACCCGACAATGCGCTCCCCGCGGGGAAGAGCTGGCTCCTGGCCCCCGCTCCGAGCAAACTAGCGTTGAAGTGCGGACCGATCGAGCTGAGCCATCCGGCCACCTTGAAGGCCGTTCTGGCAACCGCCACGGTTAAGCGTCCGGCAGGGAGGTACGACCAGGTTCGCACCACGCTCTACCAGGGGCGAATCACCCTGGGCGAGCTGTACAAGGTGAACCCCGACGTTCGAATCCCGCTCGACAGTAAACCCACGGGCAAGTACGCGAAGATCCCCGTGGCATGGCGGCTGTGGCTCGGTCAGGACCAGCTCGTACGCCGATGCCGGAGCTCTTACAACGAGCCGATCATCGCTCCAGGCTTCGTTGAGGCCGACGAGCGATTCCCGACCACTGAGGACATCCGGCTATCCAGGTGGGGCATCAAGGCAGACATCCAATCACCCCCTGAGGACCAAGTAGCAACATACGGTGAACTCGACCCGGACGGTCTGTATCCGACACCACCGCGCTGACCTACTCGTGCCTGTAGCGCTCCACCACTCCACACTCTCCTTGAACTGCGGCAATGCTGTGGGTGCCGAAAATTGCGCCGTCGCACTGGCTGGTTCAGAATCGTGCGCTGTCACGACACGATCGTGCTGAAAGCGACCATCCAGATGCCGCGCATGAACTCCATCATGAAGCGATGGGTTCAGTCATGCCACCACGTACTCCTCGACCGCAGCACCAAGCCCACGAAACCCTGCACCAGGCCGCCCTCGGAAACAAGATGACGCAAGCAGTCCGGCACCATAGCCGTCAAACCCTGAAACTCAATCTCTTCCCCGAGCAAGCCACGCCAGCATGTCATCGTTCTCTGCAGCCGTCCGCGTGCCTAGATTTCGGCGAGCCAGATCCCGAAGTGTCGGCGAACGATGAGGCATGGGCAACACGGCGGTGCCAATACTGTATTGCCATACTGTTCCCTTAACGAAGACCGACCCGTCCACGGCTGACATGGTAAATCCCGGATAACCGTGTCCGGACCCTAGGACGCCAGATTCTGCTCCGGCCCCCGCGAGATCCCAGACCTCCATCAACTCCGCCAGCCCCCACATACATTCCCACCATATGGGGTTTCTCCAGTCTTCGGCTTCCTCGCGAGCCCGATCGAAGACAGGATCGATGGCAGGAGTTAGCAGGACTAGAAACCGGCGCTCTGCTGAGAAAAGTCCGAACTCAGTCGCCAGCTCGTACCAGTCGGCGTTGAATTTCGCAACCCGATCCGGGTCGTCACGATCAACGACCCGGTCGCGCCGCCCCTCCTCCGGACTGCAGGTTGTCGTCATTCCCGCGATGCAGGCAGGGATCCCCGTCCCGCGCATGAGGCCGAGGAACTTCATTCCAAACTCCGCCATCAGCCTCGCAACCAGCGCCTCATTCACGGCTCCCTCCTCTCGCCATCAGCACCCCAAATCCATAATCTTGTTGTAGTTATGATTGTCTATCCAGCCAAACTTGCCATCCTTCACAAGGACCCGATATCTGTTGTTCCCCTCAAGCTCATAAATATCGGCGTCCTTCCACCACGCTGTCTTCCTATTATTGCCGCCACGATAGATATGTGGGCCGCCGTCCTTCTCTGGCTTCAGCGTTCCATCCAGAATTCCCTCAAGAATCTTCTTTACGATATTCGGTACTACTGGATCGTCGTTGTGGACGAGGACCGCTTGGTCTCCTGCAAGCACATAGTAGGTGTGGAAGTCTTCGATGGTGAGGTTGTACACCTGCTGGATTGCCGTCCAGGTGCTGATCGCGGTGACTCGAGCATAGCCGCCGGAAGCCGTCCGGAGGAGCATCCCTGGACTGAGCTTTCCTGCGTCCACCCATCGCCTCGCGCTGGCAACCCACATGGGGTGAGCGTCAGTAGCGATCACCACCCCTATGGCATCGCCTTTGTCGCCGTCGATGTCCACCGCGATCTGTACGAGGTTTTTACTCCCCTCCCCTGCGATCAGCGCAATAACGGGTTTGGCTTCCACTTTACCGGTCTGCGGATCGGCGGCAATTACCCGGTCGCCAACCTGAACATCTTCGATTAGCTTGTGGCTCCCGTCGGCCATGAGCACCAACGTGCCGGGAACGAAGCTATTACAGCCTATTTTTTTGTATGCCTTAGCATACTTCGCCAGCTTTGCGGCCGGAACAGCGTCGAGCATAGCCTCGAAGCAGCCGCCGGCATCCTTGCTGCCCAGGCATTTGTCGATCTCGTCGAGCGGGAAGAACAGGAAGAAGAACCCCGCAACATAATCCTTGCCGGACTTATATGCGCAAACGTATTCGACCGCGCCGTCGGCTCCGGTGTTGCCGCACGACAGGGCGAATCCATACTGCGGAGAGAGGTGCTCGGCAATCCCAGCGGCTTCGCTCTCGAGCGTCGTCGCGAGAGTGCGTTTACGCCAGGCCTGGCACTGCTTGGACTTGGGATTCTTGCAGTTCTTCTGCTGTTCGCGCCTGCGCTGTTCCCATTCCTTGCATTCCCGGTAGTCCGCAACGTTCTTGTAGTCGGCCTGGACACACGGCGAGAGCCCGGTGGGGTCGGACAGACCTATGGGACTGTTTCCGGCGTAGCTGTAGGGGTTAGCCCACTGCGGCCGAGCCAGGTCGAGAAGCGGATCCGTGGAAATGAACTTGGCGATGGACGGGTCGTAGTAACGGGCGTCGAGCAGCGTCAGGCCGATGTTGTCGTCTTCCGTCTTGCCGAGGAAACCGCGGTCCGTGAACGGAAAGTCGTCAACCCCGCGGTGCTGCCCGTAGGGCAGGTACCGCTCGCGGCTGACCTTGCCTGTCGCGTCGTTGACCGACACTTGGGCCGAGCCGTGCAGGCCCGACATCATCCAGGTCACACCGTCGCCCACCGTACGCATGGCAACCGTCGCGCCATCGGAGGCGGTGTAATACCGCTTTCCGGTGAGCCGGCCCTCGGTGAACTCGATTTCCATGCTGCCGAGGTAGAGGACGGTCTTGTCAGGTCCGCGACGGATCAGGCGATCACCATCAGCGTCATAGACCATAGCGGTGTCGACGCCATCGACGGTGGTCTTTTCCAGTTGCCCGAGTTCGTTCCAGGCGAAGGTGGCCTGTTTGCCGCCGACTGAGCGTGATGCGAGTTGTCCCGCGTTGTCGTAGTTGTAGGAGTCGGTGCCGGTGGGACGATCGATCGAGGTGACCGCGTTGGGCCTGATCGACGAAGCCCCGGGGGTGGGATAACGGTAGGTCGAGCTTTGGCCGTTGTCGGTGATCGAGGTGATGTTACCGACGGCGTCGTAAGCGTAGGTGTGGCTGTAGGGGTCGATTCCTTGGCTGTCCGGCGGGGATGCGCACGACGAGCCCGTCGTGGTGTAAGCCTTCTCCAGCCGGCGCAGGCCGTCGTAGGAGTAGCACTCAGATTGGCCGACCGTTGTGCCGGACACCGCGGAGGCCGCGTCCAGGATGCGGGTGACTTGCCCTGACGTGTCGTAGAAGAACTGGTCGTCTTGAGCGGTGACAGGGCTGGGAGTGTCGGCCTTGGTCGTGGTGACCATGCGGGTGAGCCAGCCCGTGCTGTTGTCCCAGGTGAGGGCTCGCTTTACTTGGCCGTTGACTCCGTATGAACGCTCGGCCAGTCGGCCGGTCGGGGAGAATTGCGTGGCCTTGACGTAGGTGCCGAGGTCGCTGCTCACGCCGTACGGCAGACCCAGGTCTGTGTAGGTCGACGTCACCTTTTCCGCGGGGAGTCCAGCGGCCGCAGGCATGCCGAACTCGGCCACGGCTCCGGAAGGGGTGTAGGAGGTGGTGAAGTCGTACGTCCCGGCCAGGAGTCCTTCTGTGGATGGAATCGTCAAGGTCGAGGCCGTGGGACGGTCCATCGCGTCGTAGCTGGTGATCGCGTCCGTGTACGACTGCCCGCCGACGAACCTTGTGGCCGAAGATAGCTGTCCCTTCGATACCGTGTCATACACCCACGCGGCTAGCTTGGTCCCCGTATCCGGTTCGCCAGCCCACTCGGCGGTCCTGCGCCCGAGATCGTCGTAGGTGTAGGACGCTTTCTGGCCGTTGCCGTTCTTGGACCACTTCAAGCGGCCGGCGGCGTCGAATTCCTGCTCCAAAGCGCCGGCATCGGGGTCGTGGCCCGTGAGGCGGCGACCGAGCAGGTCATAACCGAACGTGCGGACGTTGCCGTTGGCGTCGACCTGCTTCACGAGTTGGCCGTTCAGGTCGTACTCGTAAGCGGTGTCGAAGTGAGAGCTTGCGTCCTTCCATTCCTCGACCTTGACGACTCGGTCATCGACATCGGTGTGACTGACCGTCTTCCCGCCGACCGGTGGCGTGACTTCGTCACGGTCGCCGAAGTACGCGGTGGTGGTCCGGCGTATCTCGGCGGACAGCGCCATATCAACTTGAGCGGTCACTCGCCCGAGCCCGTCATAGACCGGCTTGGACCACTGAGGCAGGGAACCGAGCTCCGGATTGGCCAGACCAGACCCGGGTTGGGCGGAGTTGTGGAGCGGTGCGCTGGTAGCCGCCGTCAAGCCACGCGGGTCGTAGGTGACGATGGAGACGATACGGCCACCACTGGGCGAAGTTGTCTGACTCTCCCGAGTGCGGCCAAACCCGTCATCGTAGGAGTACTTCGTGAGGTATTTAGCGGTGCTACCCGATCCGGAAAGCAACTGGGATACGGCGGTTCTGGCCGGGCCGTTGACCGCGCCGTTGGCGTCGGCAGGAATGGAGTACGAGATCGTAGCCGCCGGAGTACCCGCGCTCTTGGGCTGCGCCGGTGTCCACAGTGTGGAGGCGCGACCTAGCGCGTCGTAGTCGATGTTCACATCGCGCGCGTTGGCGTCACGTACCCCGATCACCGAACTCGTTTGCGGGGACGTCCAGGTGGTGACGGTGTGCCCGAGCGGATTGGTGACGGTCATGCCGTTCGTGGGCCAGCCGACTGGTGGGGTGTAGCTCGTCGTCGTGGTCTTGTTCAAGGGATCGGTGGCCGACAGCTTCCGGCCATAACCGTCGTATGTCGCCTTGGTGGTCGTGAAATCGGTGGAACTGGTGTAGGACCGGACCTCTGTCGCGTTTCCTCGGGTCGGGGCATTCGACGTCGTGCTGCTCGCGCCGTCGTACAAGGTGATGGTTCGCCCGAGAACCGTTCCGGCCGCGCAGTCGTCCCCGGCTCGACGTTCTTGCGAGGCCGGATAGGAGATCATCCATGCCCCGGACGACGTATTGCGTGCATACGTCGTGGCGGCGCACGAGTTGTCGGCGGCCACCCCACGCTGTCCATAATCATTGACCGTGATGGGCAGTCCGTCAGCGTTGTAGGCGGTCTTGGTCTCGCTGTAGCGCCACCCCGACGAGACCTTCTCTCTGGCCACCTGCCTGGTCTGGTTGACCAGGTGTGGATCGGAGATATCGGGTCCGTCGCCCGTCACCGCGATCTGGTACTCGTATCGTGTCGAGGCTTCTTCGGCGAACACGCTGGGCGCCTTGAGGGTGATCGTGGGGCAGGCGCCGAGGTCGCTCCAGTCGGTGGACGTTCCCGGCTCCGCGGAGGTCGTCCGTACGGCCTGCCACTGCCTGCCGTTATGTGACACCTTGTCGCCTGCGGCTTTGGGGAACCACTGCGGGCCCGCGTCCACCCATTCCGGGTAAACGCACGCCACGATCGGGCTCTCATTAGCGGTAGCGGTGGCGCGCCAGGTCTGCTCTTGCAGGGTCCTGCCCGCAAGGCCGCGGACGTCGTTGACCGCGGTTGCGTCGAAGTCAGTCACCGTCAGACGCCGCGGAGTCCCGTCAGCCAGGGTCTCGTCGTACAGGCCTCGGAAGAACGACGACGTGGTGACGCTGTAGCCGGCGGGGTCGTCCCCGCTCCCCTTGAACACGCGGACACTGGGATAACCCCGGAACTCGGTCCATTCGCCGCCCCACACGTCGCAGACGAATTCCCAGTCGCCGGTGAGGTGGCCCTGTGCGCACCAGCTGTCGGTGTAGTAGTTGGCGACAGGTCGCCCCCAGGCTGGCGAGCCGAGATACCGGTACCGGGTTATGACGTCGGGCGAGCCACCCACCAGATCCTTGTCGGTGGTCTGGGTGACCAGCCATTTGTTGTACACCGAGCCGACGAAGTGATGGTCGTCGTTTACGTCGGTGTAGCTGCCTTCGTCCGCCCAGTAGCAGTCCCAGCCGGAGTCATCGCGATCCACCGCGGCGGTCGATGTGGTCAGGCCACACCCGGAGGGCTGCCCGTAGCGGACCTCGGTACGTCCGCCCATGCCGTTGTCGACTCCCGCGATGCGCAGCATGCGGATACGTGGCCGAGTGTCGTCGTCGTAGTTGTCGCGGTTGTCGAGGTAGACGCCATCGAACTGGGCCGGAGGCAGGGCCGCATCGGGGCCGTTTCCGGCCAGGCCGACGAATCGGATGGTGTCCAGCCAGGCCACGTCCGCTCCGCCCCTGCCCAGTTCGACGCGCGAGACGTCGTCCCAGCCATTCGTCTGGCTGTTCCAGGATTGGGTGAGCACCGTGTCCAGCCACTTCCTGACGAAGAACGACGGAGCTCCCACCGCGCACTTGACCTCCGGGCACACCAAGTCGGTTGGGACGTCGCTGTAGCCAGTGGTGGTGTTCTCCCGGTCCACGACGTTGAAGACCACCCGATGGGTGGGATTGGAGCCCGTGACGTTGCTGTTCGCGCCGTAGGTGACCTGCGCCAGATATCCGCCGCGGTCATAGGTCAGCGCGTTGTCGTAGCAGTAGCCGGTGAAGTCGGGGTCGATCAGGCAGTAGTCGTTTTCCTCGACCGTGTACGTGTAGTCGATGACGTTGCTTTTGGGATCCGTTTCCCGGTCCACCATCCAGCGGTAAGGGAAGCGGCAGAACGCATCCGTGCCCTCCAGCGCGTGCTTGTCGTAGCACGGCGCGCCTTCGTTCTGTCCCAGATACGGGACCTGCCAGCTCGAATCACGGTGGTAGCCGAGCCGATACCTCGTCCCGTCCTGTGTGGTGATGGTCCAGTACGGGAATCCGGAGTCCGCCCCGGACGCTATGTACTCGATTTTCCAGCCGAAGTCCTCAACTGTCTTCCACACACCCGACGTGGCGTCCTTCACGATGCGTGAGGACCTGCCGCCTATGGACAGGGTCAGATCGTCATCTGTGTTCCAGCACCTGTGGTTTCCGCCGAGGGTGTCATGGGGGCAGGAGTCGTATTTGCGTTCGATGAACCCGGCACCCAGATCCCACCCGAGTCCCGCCCAGGAAGCCTGGTTGTTGGTCGAGCCGGTCAGTCCGTCCAGCGAGGCCGAGGAGTACTCCAACGACAGTTTGGGCGCGCCGCCCGAAGGGCCGGGCGGCACCGGGATGGGGTACGAGTAGGTGAAGTCTCCACTCGACGGGCCGACCTGCCAGCTGCCGGACGGCTTGAGGTCGGTCGCCTCGAATGAGCCGGTGCCGTCGCTCGCTGTGGATGATGCCGTGCTGGCGATCGTGTACACGCTGGCCGCGTCCGGCGAAGCAGATGCCGAGAGGCTTTCGGCGGCCGGGAAGGCCTTGACCACCGCCGTGAGCGCGTTACGGGCTACGTCGTTGAATACCGGCAGTGCCCTGCGCTTATGTACTGCCTCTCTCGCACAATCCTTGGAGAGGGGGGTCTTCAGCACGCATGCGGGCAACTCCACGACCGACAGTCGTGAGGCGAAGCCACCGCCGTACGCGTCGCGGAAACCCGAGTAGTCCAGCGTGATCGACAGTTGTCCTGGACGCTGAGCCCCATCGCTTCGCGTGAGCCGTAAGGCAAGGCCGACGCCGCCGAGCCGACGAGCCGTCGTGTCATCGAAGGTCTCCACCTTCACCTTGGCGACAGGATCGGTCGAAGGGTCCGTAACAACGGCGGCCTCTTCTTTCGGCTTCTTGCCGTCCCTCTTACCTTTCAGTGTTTTCTCAACCGAACCTGGACGCCGGTTTCGGGCTGGAGCCGTACCGAGACCAGCCGGCAGGTCCTTGGGCGGACCAACCTTTACCGGCAAGGAGGCAAGCGCGACCTGGCCGCCAACCGTCGGCACGCTCGCTTCTGCAGTGCCGGGCTTCGGCCACGTGGGGTTGGCGCGCTTCGCCACGGATCGTTTCTCTTCCGCCCCCTTGGTCACATCCTTGCGGGCAGAGATCGGGCGGCCAGGAACGCTGGGCTCTTTGGTCTGTTCGGGAGTCGATGCGGCAGCTTGCTGAACGAGGTCCGGAACAGCGAGACCAGAGATCATGACAGCCGCAGTCGTCATCATGACGCCTGCCAACAGCCGAGTCCGCGCACGCAGCAGCCCCACGCCGCACCCTCCATACCAGACGAAGGGCAGGCGACACCGCTGCCCCTTGTTACCTATAAGGTCAACATAAAGATGATCAGCAGCAGCTGCTCCTGCCCCATGACGTCATAGTTAGTAAAGAGGCATGTAAGTAGGACACTGGGTTCCAAACCTCATGTCGTGCTACATATCTGCAGCTAACGGCGACTATCGCCGACCCAAGAGTCGCCACACACATGCGCCGTGATCTACATCACAATTCCTCTCCGTGCCAAGCGTGAAGGACTATCGAAGGAGATCTCGGCCAGCTGGACCCGACGGCCACCAGGCCACCGGTCAGGCGGACCTCGCGCGCCGCGAGATCCACGTGGGCAAGGACGTCCTCCAGGCAGTGCGACGCGCCACGGAGCCAGATGCCTGTGCCCACCAGTAGGAGGCAGCCACTCGACGCGGCGGCCACGTCTTGCCCCTCGGGAGCCACCTGCAAGTCGCCGTCATAGAGCGCGCCGTCCGGGCCGGTCCACCCACAAGCCGATGGCACCGTACAGCTGCAGAGTCCAGCCCAGGGCCCGTTCGGGCTCGGCGCCAGCCGAAGCGCAGCACGATGCCGCCAGCCAGCATCGACATTCACGCCAACTGATCGGTTCCTCCTCGCTGGGTTGCTTCAGCGCCTGCCGATGGAAAGACTCCGGCACCTTGTGTTGCTGGTCCGGCCGGACACCATCCTGCGCTGGCACCGCAATGTGCTTGTATCGCTTTGAAAGTCATCGCAGGGTGCTTGACCTGCGGATCGACCTGATGCGGTGGTATGGGCAAGATCAGTTCTCGTGTCTGTCCATCTCCTGTATCTGATCGTGGTCCTTGTGTTCGGCCGGCTGGTACTCCTGGGCCGAAGCGAGGCGGTCAAGGATGCCGAGATCATGGTGCTGCGGCGTCAGGTCGTCCAACCCAAGCCCCACTGGGCCGATCGAGCGATCCTGGCCGCGCTGACGCGACTCCTGCCGCCGAGGTCGCGGGCTCATCGGCTGGTGACACCGGGCACCCTGCCGGCTTGACACCGGCGCTTGATCCGAGATCGGTGGACGTATCCGAGCCGATCCGGCCGGCCCAAGGATGATCAAGGAGGTCCGGGACTTGATGCTGCGCCCGGCGCGGGAGAATCCGGCCTGGGGATACCGTCGGGTGCATGGTGAACTGGCCCGGCTCGGCTATCGCGCGAGTGAACCGACCGTGCAGCGGATCCTGCGGGGCCGGCGGGTCGGCCCGGCTCCCCCAGACGCCGATAGCTCGTGGAGGACCTTCCTACGCGCTCAGGCCAAGGGACTGCTGGCCGTCGATTTCTTCCACGTCGACATAATTTCCGTGAGACGCCTGTACGTGCTGTTCGTGATGGAGATCGCCACCCGGCGCATTCACATCCTCGGTGTGACCGCCCACCCGACCGGAGCGTGGACGGTCCAGCAGATCCGCAACCTGCTCATGGGCCTCGGCGACCGGGTCGGTTCCTTCCGTTTCCTCATCCGCGACCGAGATACCAAGTTCACCAAGGTGTTCGATGCGGTTTTCGCTGGCGCGGGCGTGACAGTGGTGAAGACCCCGCCGCGCACACCGCAGGTGAACTGCTACGCCGAGCGATGGGTGCGCACCGTACAAGCCGAGTGACGCTGGAAGGGCGGATCGAACGCCGCAAGATGCTCGACGGGCTGATCAACGAGTACACCGAGCCGCGTAGCCACTCCGGAGGACTCCCAGCTCAAGCCCTATGCGATGAATTTTGAAGCGGTACACCCCAGAAGGCCGATGTTGATCATAGTGTGCGGGGTTGGTGCGCGCGAGCACGCACGGAGCACGCAAGCGCCAGACGAAAATTCTAGAACGCATCCGATCCCGCATAACCGCAGGTCAGACCATGATCAAAAACGTGCTCTGCAGGATTCGAACCTGCGACCGTCGGATTAGGCAGTCGAAGTCCACAGAACTCGTGCGCCACCCCTACCGAGGTTGGGGGCAAGGCATTCTGTACATGTTCAGCAAATGATTGGCAACGCACTGCTTTCGATAAACCAAGTGTTGGCCGCCAAAACGATCGAACGTAAAGACGAGATCAAGCTTCGTCTCGACTCGTCTCGAAAGCGGAGACATCGGAGTTGCGAGCACTGCGGCCATCGGATTAGAAGTCCGGTAGGGCCAGGCCCTGACGGCACGTGACGGGGCGTACGAGCACGCACCGAGCACGGCTGACCGCCGGTGCTGGGGTCTGACGGCACGCTCCGGGGGTCGCGATCCTGATCGGGCGCTTCGGCATCGGCCACCGGGCTTATCGCCCAGACCCTACTGACGTGACTCCCGCGGCGGTCAGTCGCAGCCGCAGCCGTCGCAGCAACAGCCGTCCTCGCCCGGGCAGCAGGAGCAGCAGTTGCCGCAGCAGTCGTATCCGGAGCAGTCGAAGCGCTCGCAGAAGGAGCCCTCGCGGTCCTCGTCCCAGGCGGGCCGGTACAGGCCGCACGTGCAGCAGGTCAGCGCGGCGCACGCCAGCGACAGCAGCCCGCCGGGATCCCGCTTCGGCGGCCGTTGTCCCGGCGGCGCGTCGGGGTCGACGGGCGGGTGGCCGGTGCCGTGCGTTCCGGCGATGGCGAAGGCTCGGGAGACGGCGCTGCCGGTCTCCCGCACCAGCAGGGCTCGCGTCAGGCCGGGGCGGGGCAGGTCCAGCCCGTCCACGGCGGCGCGCAGCTCGGCGTGCGCGGCGTCGCAGTGGCGGCGCGCCTCGTCCAGGCCGGTGCCGGTGACTGCCAGCGGGTTGTACGCCCCGAACGCCCGGTCGTCGGCCAGGTCCTCCACCGCGTCGATCAGGTGCGCCAGCTTCCCGAATCCGCGACCGGCCGCCTCCAGGGCCTCCCGGTTGTGCGGCTTCCCCGCGAGCACCGCTGTGTGCGCGAACGCGGCGGCTACGGCGTCCTCAGTAGGCCCCGTCAACTCTCGTAACCCGGGCGCCGCGCTGCTCCTCGGGGGCGCCTGGGCGTGGGCGCGTTCCAGGAGGGCCTGGCGGTCGGCCGCCGCCGTCAGCGGGGTGGGGTCGAACTCCAGCGTGCCGGCCATGGCCGTGCCGGCCGAGGACCAGCGGCCCGCCAGGCGGGTGGCGCCGGCGGCCACCGGGCGGCGGGCGTACACGCCGTCCCCATCCGTCACGTGGTCGCTCACCTTGCCGGCCGCCAGGAGCAGCGACACCGAGGCCGCCAGCCGTACCCCCTCGGACTCCACTACGTCGGCGCCCTTGAAGCCGCGTAGCGCACACGGGCCCGCCCTCCGGCGCGACGTGGACGTGGGCGACTGGGCCTCGGTGAGGACGGACACGAGCAGGCCGTCGTAGTTGGTCACCAGACGGGACAGGTGTCCGTGCTCGTCGCGGAGCGCCAGGCAGAGCCCGCACAGGTGGCCCATCCAGTCCGCGTAGAGCCCTTTGCACAGGACGTGCCGACACGGGCGGACAATGCCGAACATACATCCCCTTATGTGCGTATTGGAGAGCCAACCGTAGCACCAGGCCGCCGGTAGATACCGCTGCGGCGAACGGATCCGCAGGAAGGAGAAGGTGCCCTCACCGACCGGCCTGGAGCACTGCGCCTGCCGACCTAAAAGGACCAAATCGTTGGGCAACGGGTACCCACATGGCCATCGTTTGCCGTGATCGGATCCGGCTCGGTGCGCAGCCGCGCCGCTTGTCTGACCACCACCCGCGGGCAACCGCGGAAGCCGTTAGAAGCTCAGAACGGATGGCCAGCGGCAAGTCGTTACGTCTTGGCCCGCACCTGACCAGCTTGGGGTCATCCACCGGAGCAGATACACCCTCTGTCGACGTGGTGCAGGCCCGGCGAGGGCGCTGAGCTCGTCGTCGCGGTCGGCGTGGTGTTTTCGCGCGACCGCGTCGTCGCGATGCGGCCCGACGGCGCCGCGTCCTTCCGGTTCACCGACTTCGACCGCATCTCGGGGGAACTGGGCGAGTACGGATGCACGCCGAACGTCTACCTGTACCCCATGACGACCCACTAACGATCCCCGCGCCACCACGACCGGCCCTGGCGGCGCGGGACCTACACGGCTGGTACAAATGGGGCATGAGCGAATCCGTCGGGTATCCCCCGCGGCCGAATGTGCCGGCGGCCCGGCGTGTCTACAGTCGGACGTACCGTGTGTGGGCCCAGGTGCTCCTGTGGACGCCGATCGCGCTCACGGTGGTCGGCGTCGTCCTCGGCCTGGGGCTGTTCGCGGCCGCTGACGCCGACCCGACGCACAGTTCGTCCGCGCTCGGCTATCTCGGCCTCGTTGTGTGGGGCGCCCTCGCGATCCTGTCACCGGTCCTGCTCGGGTCGTTCATCGCCGGGCTGGTCATGCTGAACCGCACGCGCAGTTGAGGCCGCGGCGGGACGCGGCCCGGCCCAGAGTGCCGCTGCGCAGGCAGCCAGGCGGAGAAGCGGCGCCGGGGCGGAAGGCGGGTGGACCGGATCGATGCCTACTGCGCCTGCCGATAATTACATCCGCCCAGCTCATGACTCTGCGAGGGCTTCGCGTGGCGTACGCGAGCTCCGGTCACCGGGAGACGGAAGCGCGTGCGGCAGGATGATCCGCTGTGCTCCTTCGCCTGGCCTGTCTGACCGTCACGAACGCCTTCGCCGCGCTGCGGTTGCTGCCCATGAGTGATCGGGACAAGAACGTGGAGATTCTCGTCCTGCCCTGACCTCGCGCCTGTTCCACTGGGAATCCCAGAACCGGACCAGCGCTACCTCGGCCACTGGGCTCCGCTACCAGAACCACGTAGCGGAGGGCAGCCACGTGCTGTTCTTCACCCGCGAGCGTCGCAGGGATCGAACTTCGCGAGACCGCCGAAGTAGCTGGGCCATTGCTGGCCGCCGGAGATGGCGGCCCAACGTTCCCGACTGAGTGCTACATCCGCACCGGAGCCACATAGATCACGCAAGGGATCTCCCGATATGCCGCGCACGTTCCAGGAGTAGGCACCCCAGCGTGGGGTGGCGAGCATCGCGGTATCTCCATCGGCGCTCAGCACCACATCCTCCATGGCCTTGGCCGGGCCTTTGAGCGTGGCGCGCAGGGCAGGACGTGACGGGTTCCGCAGGTCCCAGAGCGTCGTCACTCCGTGCAGAGTGCCGGCAAGAGCGGTACGCCCGTCTGGAGTGATCGCCACTCTATTGGCATCGGTCGTCAACGAGCCCAGCGCCCTCGGACGGCGTCGGTCGGCCAAGTCCCAAAGGCGTACCGGGCTTTGAGTGCCGCCATCGCTCACGCCGGCTGTCATGGCCCGCCGCCCATCACCACTGAGGGCAATGCCTCGCACGCCTGGCAGACGGGTGTAAAGAGAGGGGTGGGAGGCATCGGTCAAGTCCCACAGGTAGCCTTCTCCCCTGCTCACCACCGCCGCCGTACGCCCGTCGGAGCTCACCGCCACATCGCTGATCGATGAGGGGTGAGCAAGTCTTGTCAGTCGCTCCGGGTTGGCGAGTGTGGCCAGACTCCACACCTCCACCCCGCCGTCATCAGTACCGACCAACGCGACTGTGCCATCCGCGGTCAATGACAAACGCTGAATGCCGCCCGCGTCACCGGTCTTCAACACCGCGCGCTTGGCCGGGCCAGCGTGATCGTCCAAGGACCAGACGATCACCTTGCCCCCACCATCACCGGTGAGCGCGACACGCCCCGTGGCGGCCAGCCCGATCGCAGTCACTTGCTCGTCATGCCCCTTGAGAGTGGCCATCGCGGTCCATCGATAGTCAGGGGCGATCCAGGATAGGTTCCACAGCACCAGCCCGTGGTGCAGGTCGGCCGTCAGCGCCGTCCGACCGTCAGCGCTGCAGGCGATCGCCACGACACTGCTGCTGCCGTAAAAAGGCATCCGGCGGCTGGAGAGCAAGGTGTCGGCAAGGGCGGACCGGGTAAGCGTGTCCGGATGGACCTTGACCGCCGCCGCTCCCAAGCTCAGGGCATCAGAGGCGTCCACGTCTCGCCACTCCACCCCCTGTAGAGCCAGGCGATGCGCCGCTGCGCTGCGGACGGCATCGCCACCGGCGGTAGAGCTGCTCCCCACGGCGAGGGCGGCACATAGAGCAGTGGTCACAACCAGCCACGCGCGGGAGATACGGGGAGAAGTCACAGGCATGGCCGATACTCAGTCTCTGTCCCGTGGCGGAATGGGTTCAATGGTCAAGTGACCGTACCGAGGATAGTACTGGATCTTGATCCATTCACCGGGGTGCTTGACGACCGTATCCCTCCATGTCTTGTTGAGGTAGTCGACATCGGCCTTGATCGCGAAGTTGACGACCGACGCCACCAGACCGCAGAACTGGCCCGCAATTTCGGCCTTCTCCTTGGCCGGAGGCAGGACCGAGGCGACTTCCACCGCATCACACGCGACGGACACGTCACCATCCCAGTCATTCATGAGCTTTTCCTTGAGCCATGCCTGAACTGGCGAGTAATAATCCGTGCACCGCTCCGCCGTCGGCCCCGGTCTCTTACCGGACCCCTTCTTGATGGGGTGCTCCGCCTGCACGCAGATGCGTGACGGCTCATCCCCGCACCCATAGGCATCCTTGTTCTTCAGGCATCCGCGGAAGTTATGCGCCAGATTGCTGCAGCCGCCCACACTCGGTTTACCCAGTTCCTTCTGGGTGTCCTGCAGGCAGCCCATCTGAATGTTGGCGATCTGATGGCAATCGGGAGCCGCCGATCCTTGCCACAGGCACAGCAGCATGTCATGAGCCACTCCGTGACACGTCGAAGTATCCTGTTTGAATCCAGCCTTGTCCTTGGCCAGGAATCCGTCATATCGGCACTGCGCGTAGGCTTCGCGAACATGCTCGCACTCAAAGCGCCCGAGCCCCGGGCGGCAATTCTCGTACTCATGGGTGGCTTCGACGCAGATCTTGTCCGCGTCATTTGCATACGATCGCCGGCACAGCGTGTACTGATCATTTCCTTCGATGCACACCGATCGCGGCGTTGTCTTGTCGGAACGACACTCGCGGTAGACCTGGTCCGCCTCAGTGCATTTCTGCGCCCCGTTCAAGAAGTATTCGCAAGCCGCATGGACCCCCTTTGTCTCACAGTCCTTCTTCTTGCCTTGCTTGCAGGCCAGGTAGGTATTCGTGCCCGACTTGCAGGCCTCATCGTCATTCGAATTCGAGTAGCCGGCCATGCAGTCATCGTTGAAGCCGTCGGCTGCCGTGCAGTTCTTCTTGCCGTAGGCCTTCTTGCAGGCCTTCCACCATGACGAGGAACCCACCGGGTCCTTCAGCTTCTTGGGCTTCTTGGGCTTGTGACCGGTGGGGTCGGTGTTCGTCAGCGGGTTGTCGTTGGCGTAGGTGTAGCGGTTGAGCTGGATCGACGGATCGGGGTTCTGGGTGAGAGTGTCACGGCTGATGAAGCTGCCCGTGGTGGGCTGGTACCAGCGCGCGGCCATGTTGACCTTGTCCGTGTCCGGGTCGGTGTACCCGCCCTGGTAGCCCAGGGCATGCTCGGCGCCGGTCCTGGTGATCACCTCGCCGAACGGACCATAGGCCACTGAATCGGCCAGAGCGCTGCCATCGGTAGCGAACGCGCCGACAAGGTCGCCGTGAAGGTCGCTGAAGGCCAGTTGGGCGCCGCTCCCATCGCTCAGGCCCAGGGTCCGGCCCAGCGCATCGCGTCCGAAGGCGGCCGTCACGTTGCCGCCGTTGGTGACTGTGACCAGATTGTTCGTGGCGCCGTCGTAGCTGAAACCGGTCGTATTCTGGCCGACGGTGCGGGCCTTGACCCGGTCCAGCGCGTCATAGGCATAGGTGACCGCATCGTCGTTGATCAGCCGGTCGAAGGCGTCGAACTTGCTCATCCGCACGATGCCGTTCGCGTCCTCGGCCAGGGTGCCCCGGGCAGTGTAGCGGTACGTGTGGCCGTCACTGCTGGAGGTCAGCCGGTTGCGTTCGTCGTAGACGTAGGTCTTGTCGTCGGCCCGTACCCTGTTGCCGGCGGCATCCCACTCATAGTTGGTCTTCTTGCCGTCCGGGCCGGTCCACGATGTGAGCCGGTCGGCCTGGTCATAGGTGTAGGTGTTGGTGCCCGCCCCGGCTGTGCCCGCGGTGATCTTGGCGATCATGTTGTCGTCGAGATCGTAACGGTACTCAAGGGAGGCGATCGGCGACGCGCTCGAGGTGGTGAGCTGGTCGCTGATCAGCCGTCCGAGCACGTCGTAGCCGTAGCTTCGACGGGCGCCGTTGGCGCCGTAGGACATGCTGGTCAGCCGGGATGCCTTGTCATAGCCATAGCCGATGGTGATGCCGCTGACCGGGTCCACCGACTGAGTGAGCCGGTCGGCCTCGTCCCAGCTGAACGTGGCCGTCCCGGTGACGTCGAGGCGCTGCACCAGCCGGCCGTCGCCGTCGTAGCCATAGGCGCTGATGTCACCGGCCGGACCGCTCACCTTCAGCGGCAGCCCTCGGTCGTTGAGTGCGAAGCTGAGATCGTTGGCCGCGGTCAGCCTGCCGACCGGGTCATATGCGAAGGTCTTCTCCTCGGTGGCCGCCTCGGCACCGCTGCCGGTCTGCTTGACCAACCGATTCAGCTCGTCGAAGACCCGGTCCACGCGAACCCCGCCCGGGGCCAGAGTGCTGGTCGGGTTCCCGGCTCCGTCATAGATCGTGGTCCAGGTACGGTCCGCCAGGTCCGGATGCGCATGGGTAGCCGGCTCAACCAGCGACTCGGCCAGGCCCAGGCTGTTGTAGGTGGTGAAGGTGGTGTTCCCCCGCCCGTCGGTGGAGCGGGTCAAGGCGCCGGTGGCGTCGTACCCGAAGGAGGTGGTGATCTTATCGGTGGCCGACACCGGCTCCTGCAACTGCACCAGCCGCCCGGCGGCGTCGACGGTCCGGATCGTGGTGTGGCCCTCGGCCGAGGTCTGGCTGATCACGTTGCCGGCTGCGTCATACCCGGTCCTGTGGGTGCGCACCACCGCGCCGTTGCCATCCAGTTCCTGGGTCTGGATCTTCCGGCCGGCCAGGTCGTAGTCGGCCGTGCTGGCCAAGCCCAGCGCGTTGGTCGTCCTGACCACTCGTCCGGCCAGATCGTAGTCGAAGCGAGTGATGTTGCCCAGCGGGTCGGTCTGTGAGACCAGGGCGCCGGTGGCATCGTAGCTGCGGCTTGTCGTGCCCCCGGTGGGCCGGGTGGTCTTGGTCAGCCTCCCGGCGTCGTCATACTCCTGCCGAGTCACATAGACGGCCGGGCTGGGCTTGCGTTCCATGGTGGTCAGCGTGATCTGCCGTCCGAGGTCGTCGTGGGTGGACTCCGAGCGGGAGCCGGCGGCGTCCACGGTCCACAGCGGCTCGTCCGCCAGGTCGTAGCCGTATCGCCACACCCCCGCCGGCGAGCCGGCGGTTGCGGGCATGTTCACCTGCACCTTGCGCCCCAGACCGTCATAGACGGCGGTGCTGGACTGCCCTCGTCGGTCGGTGGAGCTGACCAGATCGCCCGCGGCGTTGTACGCAACGGTGATCTTCGGCGTTGTCGGCTGCCCGCCCGGCGGCGTGTAGGGCGGGAAGGCCTGCTCCACTACCCGTCCCGCGCGATCCAGGCGGTAGGACATCGTCCGGCCCTCCGGGTCGACCTCCTGTGTCTGCTCCCCGAAGGCGTTGTAGCCCAGGACGGTGGTCGGCCGTGCAGCCGTCGGGGCGGCCCCCATCCGTTCCACCGCCACCGCCGGTAGCTGTACTCGCACCGGCAGGCCCGCCGCATTGAAGGACACCTCGGTGGTGTAGGCGGCCGGATCCGCGCCCGGCAGGTTACCGCGTGGATCGATGACCGCGGTGGTCAGCCCTCGCTCGTCCACTTTCAGCTCAGTGACCAAGTCCTGCGCGCCGTTGTGTACGGTCTGTCGGATCGGCAGGTCGGCGGCGTTATAGGCGTACTCGGTAACCTCCGACCGCTCGGTGCCGGCCGCGGTCAGAGTGACCTTGGTGACGTTGCCGTTGGCGTCATAATCGTAGCTTTCCACCCGGCCCAGCCCGGCCGGGTCGGTGGTCAGCGAGCTAATCCGTCCCGCCGCGTCATAAACCGCGTCTTCGCGCAGCGTGCCGCCGCCGCTGACCTTCCGGGTCAATTGCCCGGCCGCATCGTAGCTGCTGCTCTCCAGCGTCACATCGCGACGTGTAGCCGAGCCGTTGAGCAGCACCCCCTTGGCGATGGTCTCGGCAGGCAGATTGTCGGCGTAGTAGGTGTAGGCCGTGGTACGGCCCATCGCCTCGGTCTGGGAGGCCAACCGGCCGGCCGGGTCGTAGGCGCGGGAGCTCACCACCACATCGGCAGCCGGCTGCGGGTCGATCGGGCTGCCGGTCCAGCCCTTCAACGTGGTCGTGATCAGCTGACCGCGCGGGCTGTAGGCGTAGTGGAAGGTCGTGCCACGTTCATCAGTGGAGGCGGCTTTCTGCCCCTTGTCGTCGTAGGTGAACCGCTGCGCTCCGCCTTCCGGCCCGGTGACGGATTCCATCCGGCCATGGGCGTCGTAGGTATACGTGGTCGTGCGCGCGGAGTCGCCGCCGGTCACGTCCGATACCGTCTCCGTCAGCGACAGCCCGTCGGCATCGTAGGTACCTGACCACTTCAGCGTGTGGGTGGCTCCGGTTACCTCGTTCTTGACGCCGATACCGGTGCGCGAGATCACCTTGCCCAGCGCGTTGTAGGCGATGCTGGTGTTGAGTCCCTCCGGATGCGCCTTGGAGATCTCGGTCTGCGTGACCACGCGTCCCAGCACATCGTGCTCGTACTTCTTCACCAGCCCGGTTGGGCTCGTCTCGATCGCAAGATCACCAGCGGCGGTGTAGGTGTACGTGGTCTGGTTGCCGTTGAAGTCCTTGATCGACTTCACCAGACCGGCTGGGGTGAGACCGCCGCCTGACGCGGGCTCGGTGCCATCGGTGTACGACTTGCTCGTACTACGACCGGCCGGGAAATCCTTCGTGGCAGGAGTGGTGACCTTGATCTCTTCGCCGAACTCGTTGAACGCCCGCGAGGTCATGTAGGTCTCGTCGGTGGCCGAGGCCGACCGGCCGTCCCGCTGGCCGGTCTGCACATCGTTGCGCGGGTCGAACGGCTTGTCGTTGTTGACGAAGTAGTCGTAGTACTCCGTCGAGCAGTCCGCGCCCCTCGTCCGGCAGGTCTTCTGCGACAGCAGATTCCCACGAGCGTTGTAGGCCGGCTCGACCACGTTACCGTTCGGGTCGATCTCCTTGGCCAGATATCCGCCCACGTCATAGGCCCACTTCGTGGTCGCGCCGACCTGGTCGGTCACCGACACCTCTCGATAGCCTCGCTGCGCGTCGGCGACATAGGTGACGACGCCGTTGTGCGGGTCGGTCACCGTCACGGTGACGAAGGTCGAGATGGTGGTCTGCTTCGCGTACACCGGGTCCGACAGCTTCCACGTGCCACCGTTGGCATCGGTATGCGTCGCCAGCCGACCACCATCCGGGTTGTAGGCGTTGACCGCCCATACCCGGCCCGACGGCTGCGTCACCTTGGTCAGCTGCGGCTGCGCCTTCCCCGCCGCGAAGTGCCGCTGCACGGCTGCCACGCCCAGCGGCTTGCCGTATACCGCCACCTCGTCAATGTCACCGTTGAACGGGAAGACCGCGGCTGTGCTGGTCGTGGATGGCCAAGCGGAGGAGCCCTGACCGGAACCGATCCGGGTCTCCGCCATCTCACCGTGCTGGATCTCCCCGGCCAGCGTGCCCACCGCGACGCCGTCGAGGTACAGCGTCTGGGTGTGCTCCGCCGAGGTCGAACTGGTGGCGGGCTTGGTCTCTGCCGCTGACAGCACCACGTGGTGCCAGGCTCCGTCGTTCACCGCGCCCGAGGAGGTGATCGGGGTCTGCGCGATTGTGGATGGGCCGGTGTAGAACTGACCGCGTAGCTTGCCGTCGGTACCCACGTACACCGCGGGGATCGACTCTGACGACGTGCCGTCGGTACTCGCGTTCACTGCCGGCGTGGGCCATTCCGAGGTGTTGCCGGCGGTGTTCTGCACGCCGATGATCGTGCCGGAGGCGGTGGTCTTGAACCACGCCTCGACCGCGAGCTCCCCGCCCTGGCCGCTGATCGCGTTCTTCGGCAGCTGTACGAAGGTGGAGGTCTCCGCGCCCTTGAAGCGCATCGCGGTGTCGAGCGAGCCGGCCAGCGCGCCCGGGACCCTGGCGTCGAGATCGGCCGGGGTGGACCCGTTCAGCTTGGCCTGCTCCTCGGTGATGTTCCAGCCCGCCGCGCTGGTGACGACGGTGCCCGTACGGGTGTCGGCCTCGTTCAGCCGGTAGTAGTACTCCGGCCCCGAATCGATGACCACACTCTTGTACCGCGAGGCCGCCCCGTACTGGTAAGTCGGGCAGGCCGTGGCCGAGGCCGGCGAGCACACCTTGACCAGCAGATCACCCTCGTAGGTGTAGGTCCACGTCAGCGGATTGCCGTCCACCAGGTCGGTGGACACACTCGCCACGTGGTTGCCTGCCCAGGTGAAGGTCAGCGACCGGCCGCCGGTCGCGGTCACCTTGGTCAGCTTGCCGTCGGTGCCGCGAGTCAGTTCCTGCCCGCGCCCTCGATGGTCTGTGATCTTGGTGAGCAGGCCGGACGCGTCGAACCAATAGGAGGTGGCCGACTTGTCCATCAGCCGCCAGCCTCCCGCCTGCTCGGCGGCCATCGTCGCGAACGTGCCCTGCGGCGGCGCGTAGCTGCCGTTGCCCGTGGGCGCGAAGCGCATCTGCTCGCCGCTCGGGTACGTCACCAGCAGGCTGCCGGTCGGCTCGGCCTCGATCCGCATGTCGTACCGGGTGGTCCAACCGGCGCCGAACATGCCGTCCGTGCGTGGGTCCAGGCTGTTGTAGGTACGGCTCACCGACAGCGGCGGCCCCACCACCGTCACCGAAGCGTCGGTCTCGCTATGCGCGTAGTTGCCCGAGATGTGGTTGAACTCGCGGCCCTGCGTGCCGGCGGTCAGCAGTCCGTTGATGTTGCCCTGCTCCGGCACTGGGGTGAAGGTCCGCCACGAGGAGGTCACCGTGGTGTAGGTGGTGGCGGCCTTCGCCATCCACGAGTACGTCTCGCCCCACTTCAGCCGCTCGTCGACGACCTGCCAGGCGCCTTCCTTGGTCCAGTCCTCGGTCTTCTCCGCCGAGTCCTTGCACCAGCGCCAGTTCGGCGCGCTGCCCGCGCAGATCTGGAACCAGTACTTGACCTCGCCCTTGTTGAAGGGGCGCGCGTTCGCCGACAGCACCGGCGTCAACGAGCCCACCTGGCTGTTGTTGGCCGGGGAGAACGACTCGAACGGCAGCGCCGCCACGGTTGCGTACACCCAGTCCGACCAGGGACCCGACACTCCCGAGGTGGTCGTGGCCCGTGCCCGCCAGCGGATGTGCCAGCCGTCGGTCAGCTTGTCGGCCGGTACGGCGGTCCAGGCGTTGGTGCCGGAGGCGTACTCCTTGTCCGAGGAGCCCGACCAGATCAGGCCCGTGCCCTCGTCGCCGGTGGCCGGGTCGTGCTCCACCTCGACATCGAGCTTGCTTGGCCGGTTCTCCGGATCGGTCACCTTGGCGTACATCCACGGCGTCAGCGACTCCGCGGTCCACGAGGTCGTGCCGCGGATCGCCGGGTTCATCCCCAGGCCGTCGATGCTGGGCTTGCGGAGGTCCACGGTGCCGTTCTGCCAGGGGGACCATTCGCCTTCAGCGCCGGCGGTGGTGACGCCGCGTACCCGCCAGCGGACCTTCATCCCGTCCGTCAGTTGCCCGGCCGGGACCTGCAGCCAGGCGTTGCCGCCCGAGGGGTAGGAGGTGGTGGCCCTGCCGGACCAGATCAGCCCCGTGCCCTGGGCGGGAGCGGCCGGGTCGTGCTCGATCTCGGCGCCCAGCACCAGTTTCGAACCTCCGGCGTCGGTCACCTTCGCGTACAACCACGGTGTGACGGACGCCAGCGTCCACGAGTCCGTTCCACGCGTCGCGGGCACCGCACCCAGACCGTTACCCGCCGTGCCGCTCACCGCGACGGTGGACACCTGCCACTCCGTCCACGGGCCCGCGATCCCCCCGGAGGTGGACACCCGTACGCGCCAGCGGACCAGCCAGCCGTCCTTCAGCTTGCCGGCCGTCACCGTCGGTGTCTGCAACCAGCACTTGCTGGTCGTGTAACAACCACTGCTCGACAGGTCACCTGTGCCCGACCAGATCAGGCCCGTACCCTGCGTGGCGACCGACGGGTCGTGCTCGACCTGCGCCTCCAGGCGCAAGGTCCGCGAGTCGGGGTCGCCGCCGTAGGCGTAGAAGGTGGGTTGCGTCGAGGTCAGCGTCCACAGTCCTGACGTCTGCTGTCCTGGGGAGGCCGTCGCCTCCGAGACCACAGGCTTGGAGGCGTCCACCCGCGCGGCCTGCCACTCCGACCACTGACTGGCCACCGAGTCGGACGTGCTCACCCGGACGCGCCAGCGGACCTGCCAGCCGTCCTTCAGCTTGCCGGCCGTCACCACGGGGGTCTGCAACCAGCACCTGCTGGTCGTGTAACAACCACTGCTCGACACCGTACCGGTACCGGACCAGATCAAACCCGAGCCCTGGCCGGCAGCTGACGGGTCGTGCTCGATCTGGGCCTCCAGGCGCAACGGCCTGGAGTCAGGGTCGCCGCCGTACGCGTAGAAGCTCGGCTGCGTGGACGGCAACGTCCACAAGCCCGCCACCTGCTGTCCCGGGGAGGCCGTCGCCTCCGAGACCACAGGCTTGGACGTGTCCACCCGCGCGGCCTGCCACTCCGACCACTGACTGGCGACCGCGGCTGCCGTGGACACGCGCACGCGCCAGCGGATCAGCCAACCGTCCTTCAGCTTGCCCGACGTCACCACGGGGGCCTGCAACCAGCACTTGCTGGTCGTGTAACAACCACTGCTCGACACCGTACCGGTGCCGGACCAGATCAAACCCGAGCCCTGGCCGGCGGCTGACGGGTCGTGCTCGATCTGGGCCTCCAGGCGCAGCGCGCGTGAATCGGGGTCGCCGCCGTAGGCGTAGAAGGTGGGTTGCGTGGACGGCAACGTCCACAGTCCGGACGCCTGCTGGCCCGGGGATGCCTGCATTTCCGACACCACAGGCTTGGAGGTGTCCACCCGCGCGGCCTGCCACTCCGACCACTGACTGGCCACCGAGTCGGACGTGCTCACCCGGACGCGCCAGCGGATCAGCCAGCCGTCCTTCAGTTTGCCCGACGTCACCACGGGGGTCTGCAACCAGCATCTGCTGGTCGTGTAACAACCACTGCTCGACACCGTACCGGTACCGGACCAGATCAACCCTGTGCCCTGGGTGGTGGCCGTCGGGTCGTGCTCGACCTGGGCCTCCAGGCGCAACGCCCGGGCGTCGGGGTCGCCGCCGTACGCATAGAAGCTCGGCTGCGTGGACGGCAACGTCCACAGCCCCGCCACCTGCTGGCCCGGGGAGGCCGTCATCTCCGACACCACCGGCTTGGACGTGTCCACCCGCGCGAACTGCCACTCCGACCACGGGCCGGACACCAGCGCGCCCGGAGCGGCGGTGGACTGCACCACCGCGCGCACCCTCCACCGGATCTGCCAGCCGTTCTGCAACCCCGTCACCGCGGGCGACTCGTGCGAGGCCGAGCACGTCTGGTTCGTGAAACAGGTGTCACCGAACGTCGTGCCCTGCCCCGACCAGATCAGACCCGTACCCTGGCCGTTCGCCGCCGGGTCGTGCTCGACCTCCGCCTCCAGCACACCGGGCCGCCGGTCGGCGTCGGAGATGGCGGCGGTGAAGGACGGGCTGGTGCTCGGCAGTATCCACTTGCCGGACACCAACTGGCCGACAGGCGCGGAAACCATGCTCACGGCAGGGCCGGGCGGGATCGTCTTGGAGATCGTCGTGTCCACGCGCGCCGACACCCACGCGGACCACGGCCCCGACGCCCCGGACGTGGTGGTGGCGCGGGCGCGCCAGCGGAGCTGCCACCCGTCGGTCAGCTTTCCTGCCGGTACGGCCGCCCAGGCGATCGTGCCCGTCGCGTAGTTCTTGTCCGAGGAGCCCGACCAGATCAGCCCGGTCCCCTGCCCGGCGGCAGCCGGGTCGTGCTCGACCTCCACGTTGAGCATGCTGGACCGGTTGTCCGGATCGGTCACCTTGGCGAACAGCCACGGCGTCAGGGTCCCCGCCGTCCACGACGCGCTGCCCGGCAGCGCCGGGTCCATGCCCAGCGACTCGACCGACGGCTTGTTGAGGTCGATGCGTGCCTGGGTCCAGTCCGACCACGGGCTGATGGCGCCGGTGGTGGTCTCGGCACGAGCCCGCCAGCGGATCCTCATCCCATCGGACAACTTCCCGCCCGGCACCTGCACCAGCGCGTTGTCACCGGAGTGGTACGGCTGAGCGCTCTTCCCCGTCCAGATCAGGCCGCTGCCTTGGCCGGTCGCGGCCGGGTCGTGCTCGATCTCCACGGCGAGCAGGGAATCCCTGGTCTCCGGGTCGGTCACCTTCGCGTAGAGCCATGGCGAGGTCGCCGCCGCCGTCCAGCTTCCGGCGTCCCAGGTCGCCGGAGTCATCGACAAGCCCGACACCGACGGTTTGCGCAGGTCGATGCTGGTGGAGGTCCAGTCGGTCCATGGGCCGAGGGCGCCGGTGGCGGTCTCACCGCGTACGCGCCAGCGGACCTTCATCCCGTCGGTCAGCTTTCCTGCGGGGAACTGCACCCAGGCGTTGCCGCCCGAGGCGTACGCGGTGGTGCCCTTGCCCTCCCAGATCAGGCCCGTACCCTGCCCGGTCGCGGTCGGGTCGTGCTCGACCTGCGCCCACAGTTTCGAAGCGCGCGAATCAGGGTCGCTGACCTTGGCATACACCCACGGCGTCACCGACGACGCCGTCCACGACGTCGCACCCTTGGTCGCCGGGGTCAAGCCGGCGTCGGAGGCGGCGGGCTTCGTCACGTCTACGGTGGCGCTCTGCCAGGGTGACCATGTGCCCTCCACGCCGGCGGTGGTGACGCCGCGTACCCTCCAGCGGACCTTCATCCCGTCCGTCAGTTGCCCGGCCGGGACCTGCAGCCAGGCATTGCCGCCCGAGGCGTAGGAGGCTGTGGCCCTGCCGGACCAGATCAGTCCCGTGCCCTGCGCCGGTACGGCCGGATCGTGCTCGACCTCCGCAGCCAGCACCAGTTTCGAACCTCCGGCGTCGGTCACCTTCGCGTACAACCACGGTGTGACGGACGCCAGCGTCCACGAGTCGGTACCGCGGGTGGCGGGCACCGCGCCCAGGCCGTTGCCCGCCGTCCCGCTCACCGCGACCGTCGACTCCTGCCACTCCGACCACGGGCCGACCGCCCCGTCGGAGGTGGACACCCGTACGCGCCAGCGGACCAGCCAGCCGTCCTTCAACTTGCCCGACGTCACCGCAGGGGTCTGCAACCAGCACCTACTGGTCGTGTAACACCCACCGCTCGACACCGCGCCGGTACCGGACCAGATCAACCCTGAGCCCTGCGCTGCGACCGCGGGATCGTGCTCGACCTGCGCCTCCAGACGCAACGCCCGCGAATCCGGATCACCGCCATAGGCGTAGAAGGTCGGCTGCGCGGACGACAACGTCCACAACCCCGCCACCTGCTGACCCGGGGAGGCCGTCGCCTCCGACACCACCGGCTTGGAGGTGTCCACCCGCCCGGCCTGCCACTCCGACCACTGACTGGCAGTCCCGTCGGCGGTGGACACGCGGACCCGCCAGCGGACCAGCCAGCCGTCCTTCAGCTTGCCCGACGTCACAGCGGGAGACTGCAACCAGCATCTGCTGGTCGTGTAACAACCGCCGCTCGACACCGCGCCGGTACCGGACCAGATCAACCCTGAGCCCTGCGCTGCGACCGCGGGATCGTGCTCGACCTGCGCCTCCAGACGCAACGCCCGCGAGTCGGGGTCGCCGCCGTACGCGTAGAAGCTCGGCTGCGTGGACGGCAACGTCCACAACCCCGCCACCTGCTGACCCGGAGAGGCCAGCATCTCCGACACCACCGGCTTGGAGGCGTCCACCAGCGCGGCCTGCCACTCCGACCACGGACCCGCCTCCCCCTCAGCGGTGGACGCCCGAACCCGCCAGCGGATCAGCCAGCCGTCCTTGAGTTCGCCCGACGCCACCGTAGGAGACTGCAACCAGCATCTACTCGCCGTGTAACAACCGCCGCTCGACACCGCGCCGGCGGCCGCCCAGATCAGCCCCGAGCCCTGGCCCGCCGCCGACGGGTCGTGCTCGATTTCCGCCTCCAGGCGCAACTTCCGCGAATCCGGGTCGCCGCCGTAGGCATAGAAGGTGGGTTGCGTGGACGGCAACGTCCACAACCCGGCCGCCTGCTGGCCCGGGGAGGCCGTCATCTCCGACACCACCGGCTTGGACGTGTCCACCCGTCCGGCCTGCCACTCCGACCACGGGCCCGCCACCTGGTCGGCGGTGGACACCCGCACACGCCAGCGGACCAGCCAGCCGTCCTTCAGCTTGCCCGCCGTCACCGCGGGAGACTGCAACCAGCATCTGCTGGTCGTGTAACAGCCGCTGCTGGACACCGTGCCGGTATCGGACCAGATCAAACCTGAGCCCTGGCCGGCGGCCGACGGGTCGTGCTCGATCTGCGTCTCAAGGCGCAACTTGCGTGAATCGGGATCGCCGCCGTAGGCGTAGAAGGTCGGCTGCGTGGACGGCAACGTCCACAACCCCGCCACCTGCTGACCCGGAGAGGCCGTCATCTCCGACACCACCGGCTTGGACGTGTCCACCCGCGCGAACTGCCACTCCGACCACGGGCCGGACACCAGCGCGCCCGCGGTGGCGGTGGACTGCACCACCGCGCGCACCCTCCACCGGACGTGCCAGCCGTTCTGCAACCCCGTCACCGCGGGCGACTCGTGCGAGGCCGAACACGTCTGGTTCGTGAAACAGGTGTCACCGAACGTCGTGCCCTGCCCCGACCAGATCAGACCCGTACCCTGGCCGTTCGCCGCCGGGTCGTGCTCGACCTCCGCCTGCAGCACACCGGGCCGCCGGTCGGCGTCGGAGATGGCGGCGGTGAAGGACGGGCTGGTGGTCGGCAGTATCCACTTGCCCGTCACCAACTGGCCGACAGGCGCCGACAGCATGCTCACTGCGGGCCCGGGCGGGATCGTCTTGAACACTGTCGTGTCCACGCGCGCCGACACCCACTCCGACCACGGCCCCGACACGCCGGACGTGGTGGTGGCGCGGGCCCGCCAGCGGATCTGCCAGCCGTCGGTCAGCTTCCCTGCCGGCACGACCGCCCAGGCATTGGTACCCGGCGCGTACGCCTTGTCCGAGGAACCCGACCAGATCAGCCCCGCACCCTGCGCGGGAACGGCCGGGTCGTGCTCGACCTCCACGTTGAGCTTGCTCGACCGGTTCTCCGGATCGGTCACCTTCGCGAACAGCCACGGCGTCAACGTCCCCGCCGTCCACGACGCGGAACCAGGAAGCGCGGGATCCATCCCCAGCGACTCGACCGACGGCTTGTTGAGGTCGATGCCGGCAGCGGACCAGTCGGTCCATGGGCCGAGGGTGCCGGTGGTGGTTTCACCGCGTACGCGCCAGCGGACCTTCATCCCGTCCGTCAGCTTCCCTGCCGGGACCTGCACCCACGCGTTGCCCCCCGAGGCGTACGCCGTGGCTCCCTTGCCCTCCCAGATCAGCCCCGTACCCTGCGCGGGAACGGCTGGGTCGTGCTCGACTTGTGCCCACAGTTTCGAAGCGCGCGAATCAGGGTCGCTGACCTTGGCATACACCCACGGCGTCACCGACGACGCCGTCCACGACATCGCACCCTTGGTCGCCGGGGTCAGCCCCACATCGGACGCCGCCGGCTTCGTCACATCCACCACGGCGCTCTGCCAGGGCGACCACTCGCCCTCCACGCCCGCCGTGGTCACGCCACGCACCCGCCAGCGAACCTTCATGCCGTCCGTCAGCTTCGCGGCCGGGATCTGCACCCAGGCGTTGCCGCCGGAGGCATAGGAGGTCGTGGCCTTGCCGGACCAGATCAGGCCCGTGCCCTGCCCCGGTACGGCCGGATCATGCTCAACCTCCGCAGCCAGCACCAGTTTCGAACCGCCGGCGTCGGTCACCTTCGCGTACAACCACGGTGTGACAGACGCCAACGTCCACGAGTCCGTTCCACGCGTCGCGGGCACCGCACCCAGACCACTGCCCGCCGTGCCGCTCACCGCGACCGTCGACTCCTGCCACTCCGACCACGGACCGACCACCCCGTCGGAAGCTGACACCCGCACCCGCCAGCGAACCAGCCAACCATCCTTCAACTTGCCCGACGACACCGCAGGGGTCTGCAAATAACACCTACTGGTCGTATAACAACCACTCGACGACAACGAACCAGAACCCGACCAGATCAACCCCGTACCCTGCGCCACGACCGACGGATCGTGCTCAACCTGCGCCTCCAAGCGCAACGTCCGCGAATCCGGGTCACTGCCATAGGCGTAGAAGCTCGGCTGCGCGGACGACAACGTCCACAACCCCGCCACCTGCTGACCCGGCGAAGCCGTCATCTCCGACACCACCGGCTTGGAGGTGTCCACCCGTCCGCCCTGCCACTCCGACCACGGACCCGCCACCCCGTCGGAGGTGGACACCCGTACGCGCCAGCGAACCAGCCAACCATCCTTCAACTTGCCCGACGACACCGCAGGCGTCTGCAGATAACACCTACTGGTCGTATAACAACCACTCGACGACAACGAACCAGAACCCGACCAGATCAACCCCGTACCCTGCGCCGCGACCGACGGATCGTGCTCAACCTGCGCCTCCAAGCGCAACGCCCGCGAATCCGGATCACCGCCGTAGGCGTAGAAGGTCGGCTGCGTGGACGGCAGGCTCCAGATCCCGGACGTCAACTGTCCCGGGGAGGCTATCGCCTCCGACACCACCGGCTTGGAGGTATCCACCCGCCCGGCCTGCCACGCCGACCAGGCACTCACCACGCCGCCGGACGTGGACACCCGCACCCGCCAGCGAACCAGCCAACCATCCCTCAACTTGCCCGACGACACCGCAGGCGTCTGCAACCAGCACTTACTCGTCGTGTAACAACCGCTGGACGAAAGGTCGCCGCTAGCGGACCAGATCAGACCCGTACCCTGGGCGGCGACCGAAGGGTCGTGCTCGATCTGGGCCTCCAGGCGCAACGGCCGCGAGTCCGCGTCCCCGCCGTACGCGTAGAAGGTCGGCTGCGTGGATGGGAACGTCCACAACCCCGTCACCTGCTGGGCCGGAGAGGCTGACATTCCCGACACCGCCGGAAGCGCGGCGGCCGCGACAGCCTGCGTCCGGGTGGCCTTCGCCTCGTCCTGCGTCGCGCTCCCCAAGGACACCCTGTGCATGGCGGCGCTCTCGGCGCCAACACGGGTCTGTCGTCTGTCGTTCTTCGTTGGTGCAGATGCGGCGGGATCGGAGGACGAGTCCCAGGTCAGCGGCGGCGGGCTGTTCAGCCCGTCCGTGGCCGGCTCGTCGAGCACCTCATGCGCCTTCTCCAGTCGGAGCGAGCCCTTGGGCCGCTTCTCGCTGGCGCCCTTGGTCTTGTCCTCGGTCTTCGGCTTCGGCTGCGTGGCGGCCGGGTCGACGAGGTGCGGCAGGTTCGCCGCGGTTCCGGACTGCTGGACGGGGACCGCTCGGGCGGAGCCTGAAGCTGGGGAGCCGGGGATCGCCAGCCGGTTCGGCGCCGGGTCCACGACGACCGCCTGCGCCTGCAGCGCGAGAATCCCCGGCATGAGGATCATGGTCACGACCACGACGAGGCGGCTCAGCCACCGCGATGGTCCATTTCGTCCGATGCCGAACCGAGTCCGGCCCAACACACCCGCACCTGTCCGAGCACGCCGCATGGCCACGCCCACGCTCCCCGCAGACCAGGCGCATCCCCGTAAGCGCCGCATAAAGAACGCCACAGATATACACAGACAAGTCGAACCAGGAATAGGCCTTGACAAGGTGATCACTGTTGGTGCAGTGGGCCGGAAATAGTCCCGGCGAAGGGGATCCGGCCAGCTCATGCACAGAAGGCCCAAAACAGCGGTGTGACATAGATCACACAGGAAGTCTTGATTTCCTAAAGGGCGGTGGGCGAATTCTGTAGCGTCCCCGTCACCATGCGTTTCACATGGCCGGCACCCGCGCCTGCGCGAGGGACTTCGGGGCGGGCGACCAGGCAAGAAAGCGCGGCGCGTCATTCTGGCGGGAAGCGGCTGAGGCGTTCGCGTAGAGATCGAAGCATTCGGTTCCCGCCTTTACCGGCCGCTCGCGGCAAGGGCGGGGATCGATTTTCTCTACGGCATCAAGGATCATGCGAGCAGGTCAGAGCCGTTTCGAATTCCTATGTCGTCGCGCCCGTTTATTGCCCAGCGAGAAGAACGACACAGGCAATTACAGTAGCTGCTGCCCCCATCTGCCTGCCCCGGATTCACCAGTAGGGAGGCCGGCCACGCCGGGCCGGACGCCGGCCATTCCGTGGCGCACGGCGCGGGCCGCAAGATGTCGCGTGCGGACGCTCTGCGCCGGGGGCGGGCCAAGCACACGGTCGAGGAGCTGCGCCGTACGCCGATGGGGTCGTTGGTGGTGTGCGGCGACCGGCAACTGCTCTTCGAGGAGGCGCCGACGGC
>NZ_JBSFTC010000114.1:0-32391 GCF_053590415.1 Nonomuraea sp. NPDC003201 | reverse complement strand
TATATACAAACCCTAAATAAAAAACAAAATCACTGTCTTTTTTTTATACTGGGGCGCGCCGCCCCGCGGGGGCGCCGCCCCACGCCGGAAGGGGTCAGTTGGTCTTCGGCTTGTTCATCGCCAGGATCGTGAGGTCGTCGCGGATCTCACGGATCTCGGTGCCGACCACGGGGGTCTCCCGGATGTCGAGCGATTCCACCTCGGCGAACAAGTCGGCCAGATCCCGTTCGAGCAGTTCAATCGCATTCATTTGGCTCCCCTTTCTTGGCTAACCCGTGGCGGACGCCGCGGGTCGTCTGTAAGCGGATGAGGCGTAACTCCCTTCATGGCCGGCAAGCGCGGAGCCGTCGGGCAGAACGACGGCTCCGAGAGCGTCGTGCGCCCTGTCCAGCCAGTGGAGGAAGGCCAGCCCGTCCTCGCCGAGTTCGGTCCGGGCGCCATCTCCGTGCAGGCCTCGCCTGAACTCGCGCGCCCGCGCCCATGCGACCGCGGTTCTGTGCAGAATCTCCGGGTCCGGTTCGGCATGAGAGCGACGGCGGGTCAGCAATGCCAGGTAGAGCAGAGTTTGGTGCGCGTACACGTGGTAGGCGCTGATGGCGCGATCGGCGCTGAACTGGCGGACTCTCAGTGCGTCCCCGCTCCAGGGAATAGGAATGGTGTGACTCTCCGCGTCCACGTAGCCCGGCCGGAAGATCGTGCGGGCAAGCCCGATGTCGAAGAGCTTCTGGTGGAGCGACTCATGCAAGATCGACTCGGCGGCATCGTAGACATTCCGCAGCGCGGACACATTGACGAAGATCAGCTTGGGCGTCTGGGCGAAGTGCCCGCTGATGATCGCTCCGGTGAGCGGCACGAGACCGTAGGCGCACCGCAGGACGTCGGGAGCGACCACGGGCAGAGCTTCGGCGAGCAGGTCCATCGCCTCGTCGGCGGCCCGCTCCAGATCGTCTCCGACCTCAACGGCTTCCACCAGAAGGTTTTCGCCGTCCGCGACGGTCTGCGCGTTCCAGCGGGACAGGACCTCCTCGCCGGCGCACGTGCCCCGCATGGCGCGGCATACGCGAGGACGGAGATGCCTGGACCGCGACTCGTCGACGGTGAGCTGCCCGTCGCTGCCGCTTGCGACGGTCAGGAAATCGTTGATGGCCGCATGAGCGGCTTCCTTCCGCCCGGCTTGGAATTCGCGGAGCGCGAGATCCAGAGCACCCCGGCGCAGGGCCTCAAGCTGCGGGGCCGCACAGGCGTTGAGCGCCTCCCGATCGATCTGAGTCACATCGGCGCACAGTCTGCCAAGCCCACGGTAATAAACGTCGGCCGTCCGGTCGGCGTTGTCGCCGTCGCCGAACATTCCTGTGCTCAGGTGGCTCTCCACCTCCGAAACCGTTGTCTCCGCCTCAACAGCCGATTGATGCACTGGTGTCGACGACACGGTATTACCCTTCCAGGGAAATCAGATCGTGGGCCGCGAGTTGACGTAGTTGCTCGTTCACCAGAGCAATGCACTGATCGATGTGGACTGCGGGCATGATGTGGGAAACGCGCTGCGCGGTCGCCGCCGCGGTCTGGCCGTCGCAGATCTCCAGCAGATAGAGCTTGAATCTGTCGACGATCAATGTCGCGACGGGTTTGCGAATGAATATGAAGGCGCCTGTCAGATCGGCGAAGCGTTCCAACTCCCAGCCCATGGTCCGGCGAATAACAGAATCGGCCATGTGATTCCCGAAGGTCGCAGTTCGTCTCCGACTACCGACCATAGCAATGTCGTCGATTGGCTGACAAGGGGATTTTCCGTTATCCACTCGGGCTTGTGAGCAGCTCATGCCGGATTTGGATTAGACGCTCCTATTTTTGTGGGATCGTAAATATTGTGCGATATTGCTTATGGTTTGACCTGGATCTTTTGCGATAAGGTCGGGCCTGAATCGATCTTGATGCCGAGGGGATCTCATTCCTCATTCGCGACCGAGACGCGAAATTCGCCGCGGTCTTTGACGAGGTGTTCACCTCGCTCGGTGCCCGCGTCATCATGACGCCCGTCCGAGTGCCGCGAGCCAACGCGATAGTGCCCGCCGTACCGCGCGTCGTGCTCCGCCACCGGATCAGCCGTGCCGACCGACCCAAGTGATGAGTTGTCGCGTCCGTACCCGTCACACCTACGACGGGACACGACGAGGCGGAAGGATGACGTGATGAGTGCGGACACGCGGCTGGAGGAGTTGGGCGTGAGCGGGCTGGGCGAGGTCGACGAGCCGGCGTTCTCGGGGCTGGCGGAGCGGCACCGGCGGGAGCTGCACGTGCACTGCTACCGGATGCTCGGGTCGTTCGAGGATGCCGAGGACACCGTGCAGGAGACGTTCCTCCGTGCCTGGCGGCGGCGGGAGACCTTCGAGGGGCGGTCGACGTTCCGGGCCTGGCTGTACCGGATCGCCACCAACGCCTGCCTGGACCTGCTCGCCAAGTGCCGCCCGGAGCCTGCGGCCGGCGGCGAGGTGCCGTGGCTGCAGCCCTACCCGGACCGGCTGCTCGACGAGCTGCCCGCGGGTGACGCGGACGAGCCGGAGGCCGTCGCCGTCGCGCGGGAGACGATCGAGCTGGCCTACCTGGTCGCGGTCCAGCACCTCGCGCCGCGCCCGCGGGCCGTGCTGATCCTGCGTGACGTGCTCGGCTGGCCGGCGAAGGACGTCGCGGAGCTCCTCGGGGACTCCGTCAACTCCGTGAACAGCGCGCTGCAGCGGGCGCGCGCCGGCATGCGGGAGCATCTGCCCGCCGAGCGGCAGGACTGGACCGGCGGCGAGGAGGACGCCGGGACGCGCGAACTGGTGCGCCGCTATACCGACGCCAGCGTGGCCACGGACATCGACGGGCTCGCCGCACTGCTGCGGGACGACGTCCGCTGCTCGATGCCGCCCACGCCGGGCCTGTACGTCGGCCGCGACACGGTGGTGAACGACTGGGTCGCGAGCGGCTTCGAGGACATGAAGCACCTGCGCGCCGTCCCCACCTCCGTGAACCGGCAGCCCGCCGTGGCCTTCTACCTCTGGCGGGAGCGGGAGGGCGCGTACCTGCCGCTGACGATCGACGTCCTGCGCGTCACCGGCGGGGCGATCACCGAGATCGTCACGTTCCACGACGACCGGTTCCCGCGGCTCGGGCTGCCGGAGTGTCTGCCGGCGGACGGCACGGAGTAGTCCCGGTGCGGACGCTCGCGCTGCGCGGTGGCGCGCGTGTCGCGGTGGTCGCGGAGGAGTGGTACGACGCGTTCGGCGTCGTCACCCGCGGGCGGGTGCAGCTGGAGCTGCGCGACGGCGAGCCCGGGCCGGTCCTCGGACGCGGCGCCGGGTTCTGGCTCCGCGGCACCGGCGTCCGTGCCCTGCGGAACCCCGGCCGTCGCACGGCGATGGTGCGCATCGTCGTCCCCAGGCCCAGGACCGTCACGCCAGTTACCGAATGATGGAGGAACGACATGAACAGCATGAATGACACCGGGGGCGTCGCAGGCCCGGCATCGGGCCAGACCAGCCGCACCCGCCGACTCCGCAGGCCGCGCCGGACGGCATCGACGTGGTCTTCGACAACGTCGGCGGTGCCCAGTTGGAGGCCGCGATCGACCGGCTGCGGGTCGGCGCCCGGCTGGCCCTGTGCGGGATGGCCGGCCAGTACGACGGCCGGGAGCCGTACGGCCTGCGGAACCTGTACCAGCTGGTCACCAAACGGGCGACCGCGCGCGGCTTCCTGGTCGCCGACCACCAGGACCAGATGCCCGCCTTCCGCACGGAGGTGGGTTCCTGGGTGCGCTCGGGTGAGATCGTCCACCGGCAGACGGTGCTGGACGGCATTGAGCGGGTGCCGGAAGCGCTGCTGGGCCTCCTGCACGGCGGAGCGCCCACGATCGGCAAGGCCGTCGTCCGGCTCGAGGAGCAGGCATGACCCGTACAGTGCTGGTGACCGGAGCCCGAGGCAAGACAGGACGCGAGGTGACCGCCCGGCTACGCCGCTCAGGGATCCTCGTCCGCGCCGGGTCGACGCAGCCCGCCAGGACGCCGGTCACCGGGACCGATCCGGTCCGGTTCGACTGGCACGACCAGGCGACCTGGCGCGAGGCGGCCACAGCCGTGGACGCGATCTACCTGATGCGCCCCGACCTTCCCGCCGCCCCCGAACTCGTCGCCGGCCTGATCGAGGTGAACCCGGACGCGCACGTCGTCCTGCTGTCCGAGCAGGGAGCCGGAACCCTCTCGCCGGACCACTGGGCCCGCCGGGTCGAGGACGCGGTCGTCACCCGGGCCGCTTCCTGGACACTGGTCCGTCCTGGTTCCATCAGGTCCTGACCGACCCCCGGTTCTACCGCGACGCCATACGGGACGACCACGTCCTGAGCCTGCCCTCGGGGGGCGCCCCGATCGCGTGGGTGGACGCACGCGACACCGCCGACGTCGCCGTGGCCGTCCTCGGCGCGCCGGAGGGGCACCACGACCAGGCGTACACGATCACCGGTCCGGAGCCGGTTCCGGTCGCGTCCGTCGCGCAGGAGCTCTCGGCGCGCCTCGGCCACCGGATCCGCGCCGAGGACCCCGACCCGCAGGAGACCCTCCACGGCCTCGACCCGTGGACAGCGGACATTCTCGACGACCTCTACCGCCGTGTCCGACACGGCGGCTTCGGCGAGGTCGCGGGGGCCGTGAAGCAGATCACCGGACGTGAGCCCACGTCGATACGCGAGTTCATCGACGCCCACCTCGACGAATGGAGGACGACGGCCCCCCTCGCGCCGCGAGACCTTCTCTTCTAGCGGTCGTCGCAACACTCCAGCTGAGGGGATGCGATGGACCTCTCCGGCCGTCACCGCGACGACTACAGCAGGCTGCTCCAGTACGACCAGAACCGGATCCCGATCAACGTGAGGATGGCCAGGTACCAGACCGTAAGCGTCACCGTGTGGTATTCAGTCAGCTTGCGCCTCGGCCCGCTCGACGCGCCACTGAGGTTGTGCAAGCTGACGTACCAGAAGATCGGCATGGTCACCGCCCAGACGACCATGCAGTACGGGCAGAGCGCGCCGATGACGTAGAGGCTCTGGAAGATCAACCAGTGGATGAAAACCGCCCCGGCGGTCACGCCCGCCTGCAGCCCGAGCCAGAACCAGCGGCGTGGACGTGCACCCGCCAGGAGCGCCGCCCCCACGGCGGTGACAACGGCGAACCCGGCTATGCCCAGCAGCGGGTTGGGAAAGCCGAACAGCTCTGCCTGTGGCGTACGCATGATCGAGCCGCAGGACAGGACCGGGTTGATGCTGCAGCTGGGCACGTAGGCCGGGTTCTTCAACAGCGCGATCTTCTCGACCGTCAGCACGAACGACGCCACGAACCCGATCAAGCCGCCGACCAGCAGAAGCCGAGGCAGGAGCCGGGGGAACGGATCGGCGGCCGCCCGCGGCTCGTCGAGCCTACTTGGCGAGCGCAGCATCGATGGCCGCCTTGAACTCGTCGGATGAGCGCGGTTCGATCTTCTTCTCGTTCAGGAAGAACGTGGGGGTGCCCTGGACTCCCAGGGCCTGCCCGTCGGCTGCGTCCTTCTTCACCCGGGCCAGCGTGGCCGGGTCGTCGTAGGCCTTGTCCCAGGCCGCCATGTCCAATCCCAGACGCTGAGCGAGCTGGCGGAAGAAAGGATCGGCCGCCACCTTCTTCTCGGCCCACTGGCTCTGGGTCTCGTACATCTGCTGGTACATGGGCTCGAACTTGCCCTGCTGAGCGGCCGCCTCGACCGCGCGGGCGGCCCGTTCGGCGTTGAAGTGACTGGCGATCGGGAAGTATCGCGCCACGAAGGTGACCTTCCCGGCGTACTGCTTCCGGATCTCCTCCACGGTCGGGAAGTACGCCTTGCACGCCTCACACTCGAAATCGAGGAACTCCACGAGCGTGACCTTGCCGTCGGGAGCGGTCTGCAGCTTGTGGCTGTCCTCGCGGACGAACTGGGTCTCACCTGCCGCCGGCTGCCCCGCCTGCTCGCCGGCGGCTGCCAGCCGGTTGATCAACACGAACGCGGCCACGACCATGACGAACACCCCGATCACCACGAGCGAGACCTTGAGATTGCGGTGGCGAGCGTCCTGCCGTCTACTCTCCTCCCGGACTGCCTCTACCTTGGCGCGCCGGGTCTCGGTCCGCTCTTGCTCTCGCGACACCTGCAACTCCTCCCAAACCACATCTGATCGGCCCGGGGCGGCCGAAGTTCTACGCAGTGTAGAAGATGTGGGGATACTCTCGACATAATCGCTTGGGGCTGCTGTTGGTTCGGCGTCAAGCTCGACGGTCGGGCGGCGTCCGCTGCGGTCGCGCAAGATGAGGTCAGACCTTCTCCTGATGGACAAGGTCCGACGGGCAGGGGAGTGCCGCTACTTCTTCTCTTGGAGGGTGACGGTCACCTCGTTGAGCTTGCCGTCCCTCATGTACGTGATCTTGACCTGTTGGCCCGGTTTGAAACCTCTCACCTGCCCCACCACTGTTTCCCCTGCGTCAACCGTCGTGTCGCCGATCTTGGTGATCAGGTCTCCCTGCTTCAGGCCCGCCTTGTCCGCCGGGCTCCCCGCGGTGATCTGCCCGATCAGGGCGCCGGGAACGTCGCCTGTCGCGTCGGTGACGCTCACGCCGAGGAACGCGTGGCTGACCTTGCCGCTGCTGATGAGCTGCTCGGAGACCTGCTTGGCGGTGTTGACCGGGATGGCGAAGCCGACGCCGCCGCCCGCGGCGTTCGAGGCGATCGCGGTGTTGATGCCGATCAGCTCGCCGGTGGCGTTCACCAGCGCGCCGCCGGAGTTGCCGGGGTTGATGGCGGCGTCGGTCTGGATGGCGCCGCCGATCGTGGTCCCAGCGCTCTGCTGCTGCTCCTGGCCCAAGCCCGGCGGGATCTGCTGCCGCTGGTCGGGGCCGGTGGTGAGGGTACGGTCGAGCGCGCTGACGATGCCCGCCGTAACCGATCCGTCCAGCCCGAGCGGGCTTCCGATGGCCAGCACCGGGTCGCCGACCTTGAGCGCGCCGCTGTCGCCGAGGGCGGCCTTGGCCAGCCCGGAGACGCCTGCGGCCCTGATGACGGCGAGGTCGGTGGCCGGGTCGGTGCCGACCACGCCGGCCTTGGCTGTCTTGCCGTCGCTGAACTTGACGGTCATCTGCCCGCCGCCCTGGCCGGCCCCTTCGACCACGTGGTTGTTGGTGAGGATGAGCCCGTCCGGCGACAGCACCACGCCGGAGCCCTCGCCGCTCTGGCCCTGGATCATCACGACGGTCGGCTGCACCTTGGCCGCGACCTCGGCCACCGTGAGCTGGTCGGCGGCCGACTTGAAGACAGGGCTCGGCGCGCCGGCGGTGGCCACCGGCTCGGGCCGGAACGCGCTGGCGACGACGGCGCCCACAACGCCGCCGCCGATGGCCATGGCGGCCAAGGCCAGCGCGGCGACGGCCCTTCGACCGACGCCGAAACCGGGCTCATTCACGGGAGGCGGCGGCGGTGGCGGCTGCTCCATGACGATCGTGTCACGTCGGGGGAAGCCCCCGGCCACCGGCGGCGCACTGCCGAACTGACTCCACCCGCCGGTCCCCTGCTGATGGGGCTCGCTCACGTTCATCCGTCATCTCCTTGGGTCCCGATGCTCTCGAAGGGTGTCAGGAGCCGCATAAGAGGCGGTTAAGCCGATGATCCAGGTGAGACAGAGCCTCGGTGGTCGGTTACCAGCCGAGTTCGTCGCAGCCGGTGTGGTTGGCGGGCTCGACCTGGAGGGTGGCGTGGGCGACGCCATGGCGGCGCAGCAGCACGTCACGGGCCTGGTCCAGGACGGCGTGGTTGCCGTTCTGGTCGGCGGTGACGAGGTGGGCGGTGGCGACGTTCATGCCGGAGGTGAGGGTCCACAGGTGCAGGTCGTGGACGTCGCGTACACCGTCGATGGCGGCCAGGTCCTGCGCGACGGCGGTGGCGTCCATGCCTTCGGGTACGTGCTGGCCGAGCACGGCGAAGACCTGGCGGCCGAGCGAGATGGCGCGTACGGCGACGAAGACGCCGATGGCCAGGGCGACGACGGTGTCCCAGAACGTCTGGCCGGTGGCGGAGACGAGCCCGCCCGCGACGATGACGCCGACGGATCCGGCCGTGTCGGCGACGACCTCCAGGTAGGCGCCCTTGACGTTGAGGCTCTCGCTGGCGCCTGAGCGCAGCAGGAGCAGGGCGATGAGGTTGACGACCAGGCCGATGGCGCCGACGACGAGCATCGGGCCGGAGGAGACTTCGGCGGGCCCGCCGATCCGGCCGGCGGCTTCGGCGACCACGTAGAAGGCGACCCCGAGCATCAGCACGACGGCCAGCAGGGACGCGAACACCTCGGCCCGGTACGAGCCATAGCTGTGGCGGCCTGTGGTGTCCGGCCGGGTGGCGATCCTGGTGGCGACCAGGGCCGCGCCGAGGGTGACGACGTCGGCGGCCATGTGCCCGGCGTCGGACATCAGTGCCAGCGAGCCGGAGATCAGGCCGTAGGCGAGTTCGACGACGAAGAAGGAGCCGATGAGTGCGAAGGAGACCGCCAGGCGCCAGCGGTGCCGGCTTCCCGCGTGCCCGTGTCCGTGTCCGGCGCCCATCAGGTGTTCCCGTCGCGTTCGGGGTGGATGGCTTCGGTGTGCTCGGTGTGGGCGAGCGCCAGGTCGAGCAGCATCCGTACGTGTGGGTCTTCCAGCCGGTAGTAGGCCATCCGGCCGGAACGGCGGGCGGCGACGATGCGGTGGGCGCGCAACAACCGCAACGCGTGGGAGACGGCCGACTCGCTCTGGCCGGTCACCGCGGCCAGATCGCACACGCACAACTCGCCGTCCAGCAGCGCCACCAGCAGCCTCAACCGGTTCGGATCCGACAGCAGCCCGAAGATGTCCGCGGTGTCATTGAGGTCCTCGGCGGCCGGCATCCGCTCGCAGACGGCGGACACCCTGTCTGCGTCGACCACCTTGACAGCACAGCCGTCCATCTTCAACATGCGCTCATCTGAAGATTCGTTCATATAATCAAGATAGGGCGTTGCCTGGATGCCGTGTCAAGAGCGTCCGTTTTGTTGGCTTATGTCGCGCAGGGCGACGTGACTACTATCGGTCAGCTTTCCATCCGCTTTATGTCACGACGAATATCGCGTGATCGTCTGGGAACCAGGGGTGATCGGGGGAACACGGCGGTGACGAGGCCCGCCTCGAGCGCGCTGGTGGCGCTGGCCATGACCCTTCTCGCCATCCTGCTGCTCTCCCACGGGGTGCCGTCCGCGGATGATCCGTACGCCCCCGCGACCGCCGTGGCCGCGGGCGAGACGAGCCACTGCGACCACGGGCCGATCCGGGTGGCGATCAGCGGCAACGCGACCTTCCTGCGCCTGCCGAAGATGCTCGACACGCTGGAAGCGCTGCCGAAAGACCGCCCCATCGAACTGGACCTCGGCGGGCTGCGCCATCTCGACCATGCGTGCCGTACCGCCCTGACCACATGGGCGGAACGCCACAACGAAGAGGGCACCGAACCGGTCCGGATCCTCACGACCGTCTGAACCGCACCGTCATCGCCGCGCCTCGCGAACCGGGGCGCGGCGGCTACGGGCCGGCGGTTCAGTGGTCGGCGTGGTTGTCGCTGACGGTCATCTCGTCGCGTGGCTGGGAGTGGTGGGTGGGGCCGTGGGGGTCGGCGCAGTGCGGTTCGAGGGGGCGTGGGGTGCCGTTGTCGTCGAAGGCGTGGCTGTCGGGTGTGGCGTGGTCGACCTGCAGGGTGGTGTGTTCGATGCCGTGGCTGTGGCGGAGGAGTTCTTCGACGGCCAGGCGTGCGGCGTGGCAGTCGGCGCCGGGGGTGACCAGGATGTGTGCCGAGAGGGCGGCGTATCCGGAGGTGACCTCCCAGATGTGGAGGTCGTGTACTTCGACGATGGTGTCGAGGGCGGCGATCTGGCGGCCGATCTGGGTGGGGTTGATGTCGGCCGGGGCGGCTTCCATGAAGACGCGTCCGGCGTCGCGGACCAGGCCCCATCCGGCTTTGAGCATGAGGGCGGCGACGATCAGGGCGGCGATGGCGTCGGCGCGGGTCCAGTCGGTGAGCCAGACGACGAGGCCGGCCAGGGTGGTGGCGATGAAGGCGTACAGGTCGTTGAGGATGTGCTGGAAGGCGCCTTCGACGTTGAGGCTGGAGCGGTTGGCCTTGGACAGGAGCCAGGTGGCGGCCACGTTGACGACGATGCCGGCCAGTCCGGTGAACACCACGAACAAGCCCTCGACCTGGGGTGGCTCGATCAGACGGCGGATGCCCTCGTAGGTGAAGTAGGCCGCGAGCAGGAGCAGGGTGATGCCGTTGACCTGGGCTGAGATGATCTCGGCGCGTTTCAGCCCGTAGGTGAAGCCGCCGCGCGGTGGGCGGGCCGCGATGCGCATCGCGATCAGGGCCAGCACGATCGCCATCGCGTCGGTGAGCATGTGGCCGGCATCGGAGATCAGCGCCAGCGACTGGGCGATCACGCCGATCACGACCTCGACGGCCATGAAGCCGACGATCAATGCCAGCGCGCCGCCCAGATACCGGCGATCGGCATCCGCGCTGACCCCGTGCCCATGCCCGTGCCCATGACCGTTGCCGTGGTCGTGTGGCTGGTCGTGCTCGTGATGTTCAGACATCTGCGGAGCTCCTTGGGGGGTGGGTGACGTGGGCGATGGGCAGTTGCAGGAGGTTGCGCCCGACGACGGGGGCCAGGTCTCGCACGCACAGCTCACCGGCTGCGGTGAGCGCCGTCGGCAACCGGATCCGCCCGGAATCGGCCAGTAGTGCCAGCAGGTGCCCCGCATCCTGCGCGATTCGTCGATGAGGGCAGGACGCAGCGGATCGCCTCGAGACGTTCGGCATCAACACCTGATGGGATGTTCATATATACAGATGCTCCCTGTCGTGGCGCGCCAGGTCAAGGCCCGTGGGGGATCGCGCCGACGGGATTTCTACTCATGAATATCTGATCAGATGTTTAAACACGCTGTAATGAGTCAACTACATTGCGTAGAAGTTGCAGGCTGGACGGTCAGGGTCCGGCCTGTGCTGTACCAGGTTCCCGCAACCCCGTACAGCCACGCGCACAGGAAGGGCTCACACAATGAGAAGTGTCCACACCGCCACCGCCACCGCGATGATGGCCGTAACCGCTGGATGCCTGGCGCTGACCGGGCTGCCGGCCCAGGCCGCCTCCCCCCGTCTCACCCCGCCGGTCACGGCCGGATCGTGTCGCTACGAGCTCAACCATCTGGCGCCCGGCGAATCGATCACCGTCCGCTCCGCACCCCGGCGGAAGGCGCGCGTCCTCGGGCAGCTCCGCTCCGGTGATCGTGCCGTCGCCGGATCCTGCGCCGGTAAGGGCGGCTGGCTGCACGTCACGACCCCGGCCGGGATCCGCGGCTGGGCATCAGGGCATCACCTGCGCAAACTGCCCACGGGCGCCGGCGGCGCAGCCAGGCTGGGCACCTCCGCAGGAGCCTGCCGCTACAGCGTGACCGGGGTGCGCCGCATCAGCCACCTCAACGTCCGCTCCGGCGCCGGGCTCCGCTATCGCCCGATCGCCGCGCTGAAGGCCGGCGACCGCGCCATCGCCGGGACATGCGCCGGCAAGCGCGGCTGGCTGCGGGTCACCACCCCCGCCGGGGTACACGGCTGGGCCTGGAACGGCTACCTGCGCAAGAGCACCACCGTCAGCCGGCGCTCCACCAAGTAGCGCTTCAACCACCGGCACGGGGCCCGCATCCAGGGCGGCACAACCCGGGAGCCATTGCCCTCACCTCGCGCCCCGTGCTCGGCCGGCACCGCCTCCGGCCTGTTGATCCCACCTGCCCCCAAAGCGCCCTGAAGACGCCTGTCGCGAGAGGAACGACGATGACCGAACCACACGTCCACCCGCACCACCACCATGACGACGCCGCCTGCACCGAGGACGCCACGCACGGCGCCGACGACTGTGCCGCCGAGTGCGCCGACGTCGATGTCCACGCGGCTGAGCAGGGCCAAGGCCTGGACCGCGGCCCGGGGCATTGCCATGACGAGCACGACGCCGCCTCGCACTAGCCGGTGATGCCGGCCTGCCGCCTGGCGGGTCACACCCCGCGGCTGATCCGTGGTCCTGGCGCAGGCGTCCTTGGGCGGCGTTGCCAGGACCACTCCCGCCGCCCTGTCGAGTCATGGCCACGAGCCGACGGCGAAAGGTTTCACAGTCACCATGCATGCCGAGCACGACGAACACGACCACGGTCCGCACCTTCCGCACAGCCACGCAGACCTCGACGCCACCTCGCCATCGCTTCAGGCGGTCATGCCCGGCCAGTTCGCCGTGCTGACCGCCGCCGCGGTGCACCACCAGGTCTTCACCGTGGTGCGGTTGCGCGGCGGCTACGACCTGGCCGAAGTGGATGCGTTCCTGTCCCGTGTGGAGACCACCCTCAGCCTGCTCTGGGGAGACAACGCCCAGCTGCGCGAGCGCCTGGCCGCCAACGCCGTCGCCCCGCCGGATGCGTCCGCCGGGGCGGAGGTGCTGGCCGCGGCGCACCGAAGTGCCGAGAAAACCATCACGGCCGCCCAGCGCGATGCCCGCCAGATCATCGCCGCCGCCCATACCGAAGCCGAGCAGAGGCAGCGCGAGGCCGCGGCGGCCGCCGACACGCTGACCCAGGCCGCCCGCCAGGCCATCGACGAACAGATCGACCGGCTCACGCTCGCCGTCACCGACCAGAGCAGGCACCTGGAGCACACCCTGCAGGGCCGGCTCGACGAGCTGCGTACCGTACTGGAAGATCTCACCACGCCCGGCCACGGCGTGCACGAAGCCTCACCCGCGCGGGCGGCCATGGCACCGCCCAGCACCGCCGACAGCCTCCTCGGCCCCTGACAGACGTTCCGGGCGGAGGCCGTCCCACTCGATCTTGATGTACCGGTGCCGCCGCGGCACCGTGCGATCGCCGCAATGCCCGTACTTCGCAGGAAAGGCCGTGCCATGTTCGTGCCGCCCGGGGGACCGGCGCCCCTGCACACCCTGGCCCTGTACGACCTGGGCCCGAAAGACCCCCTGGACGCCGCCCTGCCGGCCTGGACCACGTGGGTCGCCGTCGTCCTGGTCGCGCTGTCCACCCTGGCCGGCGCCCACCTGGCCCGCCGCAACAGCGCGAAGATCAGCATCTGGCTGGCCATCGCCTCGGCTCTGATGCTCATCACCGCCCTGGTCGACCTGCTGCCCGACGCCTGGCAGGAAGCCGACGCCACCGGCGTGCCGATCTGGGTGGTGGGCCTGGCCGGGCTGTTCGGGTTCGCCGTCATCACCTTCTTCACCCGCAAAGGCTGCGGCCACAGCCACGAGGCCGGCGCCGCTGCCGGCGGACGTCACGCGCCGGGCCTGCACCGCCGGGTCAAGGAAGCGGTCAGCGCCGCGGTCTACGGCGGGGTCGGCACCGCCGCCGCGCTGTCCCTGCACCGCATGATCGAGGGCGCCACCCTGGCGCTGGTCTCCTCCGCCGTCGTGGTGGCCGCCCTGGTGATCCACTCGGCCAGCGAAGGGCTGGCCCTGACCGCCCTGCTCGACCTCGCCCGCAAACCGGCGGTCCCCTGGCTGGCCCTGTCCTGCCTGGCCCCGGCCGCCGGTGTCGTCCTGGCCACCGTGGCGCCCCTGCCCGCCCAGAGCGTGCCGATCCTGCTCGGCATGGTCACCGGTGTGCTGCTGCGCACCGCGGTCATCGGGCTCACCATCGCCCGCGACAGCCGACGCCTGTCCCGGCGGCACCTCGTCATCGCCGCCACCGTCGTGGCGGGCGTCGGCGGCCTGCTGATCACCACGCAAACCGTGCTCGCCGGCGGGTTGCCCCAGCCGTCCCAGCCGATGGTCGCCGCCCCCGTCCCCCGTGCACCCAGCCCGCCCACCGCACCGATCCGGCAGATGACGACGACCCAGCTACGCGCCGCCATCTCCGGCGGGCAACTCAGCCTCGAACAACTGCTCGCCCGCCGCGATCCGGCCACCATCAGCGCCGATGCCGCCACCCTGCTGCGCGCCCTGCCCGAGCACAGCCCCGAGCAGATCACCCAGACACTGCGCCAGGCCAGGATCGGCACCGGTACCGCCATCGGCGACCTCACCCTGCGCCAGCGCCATCTCCTGCTCAGCGCGCTGAGCGACGAGCCGGAGTCGCAGCACCGGTGAGGTGGGCAGCACGGCAGCCCGGCCTTACGACCAGCGCCCGTCCACTTCAGCTCACACACCACGATGCGGCAGGAGAGTGATGATGCAACTCGGCACTCTGGAGCGATCGATCATGCAAGCCCTGTGGGAGCATCCCGAGGGCGTCTTCGCCAACCACCTGGCGGCCATGCTGCCGACCCAGCCGGCCACCACGACCGTGCTGACCGTCCTGGTACGCCTGTCGCACAAAGGCATGGTCGCCCGCGAGCGCATCGGCCGCGCCCACCTCTACAAGGCCACCGCCACCAAGGACGCCTTCGTCGCCGAGGCCATGCATGCCGCCCTCAACGAGGCCGGCGACCTGGAGGCGGCCGTGCAACGCTTCGTCGGCACCGTCACCCCGCAGGTGGCGGCAGCCTTGCTCGAAGCTCTCGGTGAACGCGACGGGTCCACGACATGATCGCCTGGCTGGTTCCCCCTGGGATCGCGCTTCTGCCGGTGGCGCTGGGCGACCGGGCCGCCCGCGCGCTGGCCGGCGCACCCTGGACACATCGCTTTCCCCGCGCCGCACTCGTGCTCTGGCAGGCGGCCGGACTGGCGGCCGGACTGGGCGCGATCGGCCTCGGGCTGGTGGCCGCGGTCGCCCCTCTGGCCGCAGTCTTCCCCCACGGCGTGCACACCCTGGCCCGCCACCTCGTCACCGGCCACGGCCTCGACGGCCTCGGCCCACCGCAACTGCTCGCCCTGCTGCTGTCGACGGCCCTGCTGACCTGGCTGCTGGCGCACACCATCCACGCCACCACCCGCACCGCACACGAGCGGCGCCGCCAACGGCTGCTGATCGACATCGTCGCCGACCATCACCCCGACCATGACGTCTACGTCCTGCCCAGCAGCAAGAAGGTCGCCTACTGCGTGCCAGGCAGACACCGGCGCATCGTCGTAAGCCAGGGCACCCTGGACCTGCTCAGCACCAGCGAGCTGCAGGCCGTCCTGCGCCATGAGCACGCCCACGCCCGTGGCCACCACGACCTGGCACTGCTGCCCTTCCTCGCCCTCACCCACGCCTTCCCCCGTCTGTCCGCCGCGCACACCGCCTGCCGCGCGGTGGCCGTACTCCTGGAGATGATCGCCGACGACCACGCCCGCCAGGCCCACGGCGAGCTGCCGCTGGCCCGTGCCCTTGTCCGGATGGCCAGCCACGACGACGGCCCACAACCCGCCACCTTCGCCCTGACCGACCTGGGCACCGCCGAACGCCTCCAGCGCCTGCTGACGCAGCGCGAGCACACCCCATGGGTGCCCGCCACCGCCTACGCCACGGCCATGCTGCTGCTCAGCGGTCCGCTCGGGGTGCTACTCGCCCCGCTCATCTTCATCACCACCTGACAGGCCCGCACGTCACCGTGAACGCGGCGCGCCGGGTGGTGGCCGCCGCGCGGGTGTCGGATCCGGGCAAGCCGACGCCGTCGCCGGCGTCTTCCCCCGAGGCCAGAAATGGGGCGATGCCCTGCGGCGGTAAGGTGGGGCCGTGTCTGTCCGGTGGGATGCGTCATGAGCGGGAGAAACGCGCTCGCCGCGGTGCTGCCGAAACTCGTGCTCGTGGCCGCCGTGCTGCTGGGCGTCGGGCTCAGTTACGCCACCGGGCACTTCTGCGCGGCCTCCCATACCGCGGCCGGCGCCTGCGCCTCCGCGTCGGGTGACGATCATCCTGGCATGAGCGCAGCCCACGCGTCGTCCGTCGGCGCCGATCACGGTCCTGTCGTGTTGTGCCTGGCCGCGCTGGCCGCGGTGGTCGTCGTGTTCGTGCTGGCCCTGTTCGGCCTCGGCCGGCCGAATGCCATCGGCGCCTCGGGCACGCATCGCCCGAGGGAACTGCCCGCGGTGCGCGGGTCGCCGCTGCCGTACGCGCTTTCTCTCCGACGCGTAGCGGTTCTGCGGACATAGGAGTCCTCCGGGCCAGGCTGAGCCCGGCGTCAAGGATCCCCGTCCGTTTCGAACCGTGAGCGATTCATGACATCCATCGATCGACGGTTCTTCCTGCGTGCCGGCCTGGCCGCCGTGGGAGGAGCCGTGTTGTCAGCGTGCTCGTCGAGCGAGAGCACCGCTTTTGTCCAACCTGGTGGGGCGCAGGTGCGGGCCGCCGAAGCCGCCCGGCGCCCTGGCTCCGTACGGGAGTTTCGGCTCCTCGCCCATGAGGGGCGAGCCGACCTCGGCGGGCCGACCGTGCGGACCTGGCTGTACGGCGATCGCCTGCCCGGCCAGGTGATCCGCGTCGCCAAGGGGGAGGTGGTCCGGGCCAGGCTCGTCAACCGGCTGCCGAAGGAGACGACCGTGCACTGGCACGGCCTGGCGTTGCGCAACGACGCCGACGGCGTGCCGGGCGTGACCCAACAGCCCGTTCCGTCCGGCGGCGAGCACCTCTACGAGTTCACCGCCGCCCATCCGGGGACCTACTGGTTCCATCCGCACCATGGCACGCAGCTCGACCGCGGCCTTTACGCGCCGCTGATCGTCGAGGACCCGGCCGAGCCGCTCGGCTACGACAAGGAATGGGTCGTCGTCCTGGATGACTGGATGGACGGCGTGACCGGCACCCCCGACGACGTGCTGGCGGAGCTGACCGCGATGGCGGGCATGACACCCGGTGGCGGCGGACACGACGGCCACGGCGGCATGGCCATGCCCACGCCCACGCCCACGCCCACGCCGACCGTGTCGGCGAAGTGGCCGCACATGATGATGAACGCCGAGAGCGACCTGCTCGGCGGAGACGCCGGCGACGTCTACTACCCGCATTTCCTGATCAACGGGCGGGTGGCCGCCGCTCCGGAGACGTTCACCGCCAAGCCGGGTGCCCGGGTGCGCATCAGGTTGATCAACGCGGGCGGCGACACCGCGTTCCGGGTGGCGCTGGGCGGCCACCGGCTGACCGTCACCCACGCCGACGGCTTCCCGGTGGAGCCGGTGGAGACCGACGCGCTGCTGCTCGGCATGGGCGAACGCTACGACGTGCTGGTCACCCTCAAGGACGGCGCCTTCCCCCTGGTCGCGCTGGCGGAAGGCAAGCGGGGCCTGGCCCGTGCCCTGGTTCGCACCGCGAAGAGCGCCAGAACCCCGCACGCCGATGCCCGGCCTGACGAGCTGAACAGCCGCATCGTCGGCTATGACCAGCTGAAACCCGCGCAGGACGTACGGCTGCCGCAGCGGGCCGCAGACCGGACGATCACCCTGAAACTCACCGGAACCATGGCCAAGTACGACTGGGCCATCAACGGCAGGAAATACGACCCGAAGGTCATCGAGCCGATCAGGTCGGGGGAGCGGGTCAGGCTGTCGTTCGTCAACCAGAGCCTGATGTGGCACCCCATGCACCTGCACGGCCACACCTTCGCCCTGGCGCGGACCGGCCTCAGGAAGGACACCGCGATCGTGCTCCCGGGCGCGACCCTCGACGTCGACTTCGACGCCGACAACCCCGGCCTGTGGATGATCCACTGCCACAACGTCTACCACGCCGAGGCCGGGATGATGAGCCTGCTCGGCTACCAGGCCTGAAAGGACACGCGCGATGATCAAGAAACTGGGACTGGCGCTTGCCCTGGCCATCGGCCTGACGGCGTGCGGCGCCGGCGAACCGGCCGCCACCCCTTCCGCCCGGCCCTCCGACGTGGGGGTCGGGCACGTTCACGGCCTGGGGGTGGACCCCGCGACCGGCAAGACGTACGTCGCGGGCCACTTCGGCCTGTTCACCCTGGAGAACGGGAAGCTGGTCAGGGTGGGGGACCGGGACGCCGACCACATGGGTTTCACGGTCGCCGGCCCGAAGACCTTCTACGCCAGCGGGCACCCCGCCGCGGATGACGTCACCGCCGGCGAGCCGCCGCACCTCGGGCTGATCCGCTCCACCGACTCCGGTCTCACCTGGGAGCAGGTGGCGCTGGCGGGCAAGGCCGATTTCCACGCCCTGCAGGTCGCGGGGAAGACGGCCTACGGGTATGACAGCCAGACCGGCCAGATCTGGCGCGGGCAGGGGGCCGACCTCAAGCCGGCCGCCCGGCTTGACCTGCTCGACCTCGCAGCCGGCGCCGACGCGCCCGATCGCCTCTACGCCACGACGCCCGACGGCGTGCAGGTCAGCGGCGACTCCGGCAGGTCCTTCGAAGCGCTGAAGGGAGCCCCGCTGCTGTCGTTCCTGGACGTGGTCGGCAAGGATCGGCTGGTCGGCGTTGACCCGGACGGCCAGGTGCAGGTCAGCGCCGACCGGGGAGCGACCTGGCAGCCGGCCGGGCGCCTGCCCATGCAGGCCGTCGCCTTCACCGCCGTATCCGCCGAGCGTCTCCTGGCCGCCGGCATGGACGGCACGGTCTACGAGTCAATGAACGGAGGCAAGGACTTCACGACCGTTCACCAGCCCTGACGAGGGGCCACGCTGCCCCGGATGCGATGTCAGCGGGCCGGCCGGGTCCTGTGGCAGGGAGATCAGCTGAGCGACCCCGCCGCAGGCCTGGCCGACGCCGCTCAGTCGCCTCATCTCGCCGCAGCGCGGGGCGTGGCGGGTGAGGGCGCCGGGGGTTCCGGCAGTTGGTCATGGTCCACCAGGCCGGTGGATTCCAGGTAGGTCATGTGGCGCATGACGAAGTTCATGCCTTCTCCGGCGAACTTCCTGATCTCGGAGTTACGGGTGCCCGCCCGCACCGCGGCCAGGGTGCTGAAGACCTTGCCGTGGGCGGCGCGCAGCAGGTTCGCGTAGTCCCGGTCGAAGGCGGGGCCGCTCTCCGCCGCCAGTTGGGCCATCCAGCTCTGCTGGTCGGCATTGGGTTCGTCGGGCAGCGCGACGCCCAGCTTCTTCGCGGTCTGGCGGGTCATCAGGTCCAGCTTCGCGTGTTCGTTCATGATCTGCCTGCCGACCTCCTTGACGCGCTGGGACTTGGCGCGGGTTGCGGCGTACTCGCCTACGGGCATCTCCCACAAGCCCGCCTGCCGAACCTTGACGAGTAGGTCACGGTCGGCCGCTGTGAGGGGGCCTGATGACGTCTGCGTGGCCGCGGTGGCGGCGGGATCGATCGAGGGCGGCATGACCAGCACGATCGTCGCCGCGGCCGCCACGACGAAGCCCGCGAGCATGAACAGCTCACCGCGGAGCAGCCTCTTCAGGGTCCGGGGCATGCCGGTTTCTCGGGCCATGTTCAGGCTCCCGGCTGTCCGGAGGCCGTTGTCACCGATCTGCTCGCCGCCCGGTGCCCACGTGAGCGGCGGCTGTGCTCACCCCCTTGGCCTGGCGGAAACACGAGGATGGTGATGTTCGTCATCGTCGGCGTACCTCCACTTGACGCTTGTGGTTCCTTCGGAGGTACGCGAGCCTGACCCAACAAGTTCGACATCATGTAGAAGTTGTCATGGATTGTGCCGACCGGCGTTGGCGCGCGAGGGAGGCTACCGCTCTCCCTCGTACAGCGGCAGGACGGCTACGAACCGGGCGCCGGGCCAGTGATCGGCGACGGCGAGGGTGCCACGGTGAGCCATGGCGATCTCGCGGGACAGGGACAGGCCGAGGCCGCTGCCCTCCTTGTCCTTGGCCCGTGCGTCGTCCAGGCGGGTGAAGCGTTCGAAGACCCGCTCTCTGTCCTGCGGCGGGATGCCGTCGCCGTCGTCCGCCACGGTGACGATCACCTTGTCGTCCGCCACCTCGACCGAGAGGTCGATCCTGGTGGCGGCGTGCCGGGTGGCGTTGTCCAGGAGGTTCGTCAGCATACGGTCGAGCTGGATCGGCGAGCCGTACACCGGGGCAGGCCGGCATGGGTTGATGACGATGAGGGTTCTGGAGCCTTCTCGGCGACGTACCTGCTCTTGGGCCACCCGGCACATGTCAACCACGCGGCGCTGCACGACCGCGTGGGCGTCCAGCCGGGCCAGCATCATGAGCTCGTCGATGATGCCGGTGAGGCGGTCGGCGGCGGCCAGGGCCTGCGTGCCCGTGGCCCGCCAGTCTGTTTCGTCCGGGTAGGCGCTGGCGACCTCCAGCTGGGTGTGAAGGGCTGAGAGGGGGCTGCGCAGCTCGTGAGAGGCGTCGGCCACGAAGCGGCGCTGGGACTCGGCGGAGCGTTCGAGGCGGTCGAGCGTATGGTTCGTGGCGGCAGCCAGGTCGGCGATCTCGTCGCTGGTGCCGGGTACGGGTACGCGCCTGCTGAGGTCCTGGCCGGTGATCTCGGTCAGCTCCGCGCGGATGCGCTCGACCGGGCGCAGGGCGAGCCCGACCACCGCCCGCGTCGTCACGCCGACGATCACCAGCGCCAGCGGCGTGCCCAGGAACACCAGCGCGTGAAGCCACGCCAGTGCCCGGTTGACCTCGGCGAGCGAGGCCGCACCGCACACCGTGGCACGACCCTGCGGCGTGTGCACAGGCTTGGCTACCACGAGGTACTCACCCCCGTCCTCCCCGTGGACGGGCGGCAGCCGACGCTCGGTGATGTGGATCTTCTCGCGCTTGTCCGCCTGGACGGTCATCACGGGCGAGGCCGCGTGCGGATCGGGGGAGGCGGCAAGCACCTTGCCGTCCTCGGAGACGACCTGCAGGAGATGCACGTGCGACGGCGTTTCCAGCTTCGCCGGAAGGCGGCTGGCCTGGGTCTGGTCGGCGACCTTGTGTACGGCCAGTTCCACCCTGGTATGCACGAGTTCGCGCAGGTAGGGCGGCACGGTGGCGAGCATGATGGTGGACGTGACGGTGCAGACCAGCGCTGCTATCAAGATCGCGAGCGTGGTCACGCGCGCTCGGATCGAGCGCGGAAACAGTCGTGCCGCCATCCGATCCCCCGTGTCACTATCTGCGACACGTACCCGGAGAGGGGATTCGCAACAATAATGAACATTAATCTTTGTATATGCCGGATGGCCGTTTGGTGGGGAAAGCTCCGGGAGAAGGGCTTTTCGCTACGCTTCGTGCATTTGGTGCCCAAGGGGCTGGGGCATCCCGATGCCCAAACAAGCTTCGCTGTTGTGTAGATAATCCTTGCTCCTGACTGAACTGCGGGCATGGCGCCGGGCGTACCTCTCATCGATCGCTTGGGGGAGGGTTCGCCATGTCAGATCCATCGCGAGGTGTCGTCGGCGCTCTGGCCGCGCTCGTTCTGGTCGCCGGGTGCGGTTCGGAGGCCCGGCCCGAGGCTGTGGCGAGCCCCACGCCCGGCCTCTATCAGGAGGCCGCCCTGAGTGCCGAGGAACTCGCCGCGAAGGTCGGGTGCAAGCCCGCCATGCGGACCAAGGCGGCCGAGTTGCGCGAGGGAGTGTGCAGGACGGCTGACGGCAACTACGTGGTCACCAGCTTCACAACGGAGCAGGGCAGGCGGGACTGGCTGGACTACGCGCAGATGTACGGCGGCTCCCACCTCGTCGGACGCCGCTGGGTCGTCTCGGCCGCGCCCGCCGTTCTGGAGACGTTGCGCAAGACCTTGGGCGGCGAACTGCAGACAGGCCGCGGCGCCACTCCGTCCGGTGCTTGAGACCGGCCGCTGCTCGCTTCGGCGGGCGCCGGTACAGCCAGGTCAGGCGCGGTTCGAGGAGCCACTCGAAGACGGTACGGGTCTGCGGCAGGCACAGCGCGTCGGTGAAGTTCAGTGGGTGGGTGGGACGCCCCTGTTTCCGGTTGCGGCTCAGCCGAACATCGCGATCACGGTTACCACCATGATCACGATCAGGGTCACGACGGCGCCGATGGCGAGGGCGATCTTCACGTTGGTCGTCATCTTCGGCTCACCGTTCCTGGGAACGCCTGTTCAGCCCGGCCAGGTAGTCGTTGTAGGCGGCCAGTTCGGCCTCGCCACGGCGGTCGGCATGGCGGTCCAGCCGTCTGGATCGGCGGTGGTCGCTGAGCGCCCACTGGGCGGCGATGGTGATGACCACGATCATGGTGGGGATCTCGCCGAACGCCCATGCCATGCCCCCGGCGACGCTCTGGTCCTGCAGCACGCTCGCTCCCCAGGGGCGGGTCAGCTGGTCGTACCAGGACGAGGCGATCGACTTGCCCATCATCATCATCGAGATGCCGAAGAACGCGTGGAAGGGCATGGTCATCATGAGCGTGCCGAGCTTGGCGATGTACGGCAGGCGGCGCGGCGCCGGGTCCACTCCGATGATCACCCAGAAGAACAGCGTGCCGGACAGCAGGAAGTGCGTGTTCATGAGGATGTGGCCGACCGGCTGGCGCATGGCGGTCTCGAACAGCGAGGTGTAGTACAGCGCGTACGAGCCGCTGACGAAGACGACCAACGCGAATGCCGGGTGCGAGACGATCTCGGCGACGCGGCTGTGCAGCGCCGAGACGATCCACTCGCGTGGGCCGCGGTCGCCGCGCCGGGCGGCCGGTCTCAGCGCTCTGAGGGCCAGCGTCACCGGGGCGCCCAGGACCAGGAAGATCGGCGCCAGCATGGCCAGGCCCATGTGCTGGATCATGTGCATGCTGAAGAGCACGGGCGCGTACGTGGCGATCCCGCTCTGCGTGAGAACGACGATGAGAACGAGCCCGACAGCCCAGGCGATCGAGCGTCCCAGAGGCCAGGAGTCGCCTCGGCGGCGCAGCCGGACGACCCCCGCCGCGTATCCGGCGGCGCCGGCGAGGGCCAGCAGGGCGAAGAAGAGGTCCAGGCGCCACAGCGAGGCCAGGCGGGCCGTGGTGAGCTCCGGCGGCATCGCGTATCCCAGCAGGTCGCGAACCAGGTCGACGGGCAGCACGGCGGGCGGCGGCGAGGTCCGCGACAGGGCCACCGCCAGCCCGATGGCGGCGGCCATGACCACGACCTCGCCGGCCGCGAGCCGGATGAAGGCTCGTGGCCGGCCGGCGCTCAGGGCTGCCAGTGTGTGGCGGCGGTGCAGCCATCCGACTCCTCCGAGGATGACCAGGGTGGCCGCCTTGGCCAGGATGAGCAGCCCGTACGAAGAGGAGAACAGCTGCCCGATCCCGGTGAGGCGGGCCGCGGCGCCGGCCACGCCGCTGACCGCCACCCCTGCCAGGCACCACAGCGCCAGGCGGGAGAACCGTCCCGTGGCGAGCGCCAGATCGGCCCCGCCGCGCAGGGCGTGCACGGTGACCGCGGCCAGGCCGCCGACCCACAACGCCAGAGCCACCAGGTGCAGCCCCAGCCCGGTGATCGCCATCGAGTGGTTGGGGGAGCTGGCCGAGTGGCCGGTCAGTACGGGCGGAAGCAGCGTCAGCAGCGCGACGCCGAGCAGTCCGGCGGAGCCATGCGCGCTCACCACCCCTCTGGCATATCCCGCGACGCAGCCCGACAAGATCAGCACCAGCAGCAGCATGGTGCCCTGCGGGATGGTGGTGACGAAGCTGACGATCACTGTGCCGCTCAGCCCTGTGGCGGGCACCGCCAGGAGATCCGACAGCGTGAACAGCATGGTCAGCGCGGTCATCCCGGCCCAGGACAGAGCGGCCCACGACGCCATGCGCGAGTATCCCCGCGCCTCGGGGGACAGCAGTCCCTTGGTGGAGGGGAGCAGGACGGTCGCCATGAGCAGCAGGCCCACCGTCATCACGGCGGACAGGTCGGCGCCGAGCCTGGCGACCGGCAGTCCCCAGCGCGTGACGGCTCCGGCGTCGGGGAGTCCGGCGATCTCGACAGTGGTGGCGGCGCCGCCCACCACCAGGCCGGCGGCCAGGGCGGCCCCGGCGATGGCCGTCGCGGCGAGGAGCAGCCGGGATATGCGCGCGGTCAAACGAGTACTCCTTGAGGCAGGGACTGTTCAGCCGGAGGCCGAGGGCGCGACTCCGCGCCGCACCTGCAAACTTCTACGTCAAGTAGAACTATCGCATGGCGAATACAGAGGTTGTAAGAGTTCGCTACTGCATCGAGATGTGCACGTGGTCCTGGTGGTTGGCGGTGATGCCGCCGCGGTCGGACATGCTTCTCCAGCTGGAGCCCTGCCAGATGCGCCGCTTGTAGATCACGTACTTGATGCCCAGGCGGGAGGCGTTCTTGATCGCCCACGCCGCCAGGGCGTCGCCCTGGGCCGACTGGGCGGGGGAGGGCCACGTGCCGCCTCGCGTGATCATGAAGTCGCAGGCGCGTCCCTGCGGATGCTCGCCACCGTCCTGAAGCGAGCGGAAACACCCGATGCTGGGCAGCGTGAACCGGCGTTTCACCTGATCCCGCACCATCCGGGTGCGAGGGGTGATGTTGTCGGCGCCCGACGGCAGCTCCGGCGCCCAGCTGCCGTCGGACCTGCGCACTCCCGGCGCGACCATGAGGCGGTCGATCCGGTCGGTGATCTGGGCGATGAGCTTGTCGGCCTTCTGCCGTTCCGCGCGCAGCCGGGTTCCACGATCGCGCAGCTCACGCGTTCTCGCGGTGGCGGCCTCCTCGGCGCGTCGGCGAGCGTCGCGGGCGGTGGCGTACCGGCTGATGATCGCCTGCTGGTTCTGCACCTGCACCTGCAGGACAGCGGCCGCATGCAGGGCCGCGTGCGGTTCCTGGGCGCCCATCGGGACGCTCTGGCTCACCTGTGGACTCTGGTAGGCGAGCGCCACCAGTTCGGCGAGCTGCTCGCGGGTGGCGTCATAGTCGCTTTGTGCGGTCTTCAGCCGGGTCGCGGCCTCCTTCTCCGCGCGCTGGGCGGTGGCCAGGGCGGCCAGGTTGGCGTTGTAGTCGGCGGCGGCGCGATCGAAGTCCTTCTGGAGCCGGCTCAGCTGCTTGCGCAGTTGCTCGGCGGTGGGCTTGGGCTCCGCGTGCGCCGGGAGCATGACGAGTGTGGCGACAGTGAGGAACGAGGCCGTGCCATATGCGACCCTCAGCCATCCAGCCGTCACGCCTGCTCCCCTTCCAGTTTCTTCTATGCTCCGTAGAAGTATGGGGGAGTCTATGGGGCAATCCGGTGCTCAGGGGACGATTCCTTCGTACTTGAACCACCGGCGGCGACGACGCGTAGCTCTTGATGATCGGCGAACCGCAGGAGGGGAACAGGCCTGATGGGGCAGCTCGCTCAAGTCACATGCGGTCCTTCTGGCGATCGTCGCGGGGATCACGCTCTACCTGCTCCCGGGAAAGGACCCTTTGACGGTCACCGGGGCTTTCGGCGAGCAGCCGCAGGTGACCTTCGCCGAGGGAGGACAGCCGGGCGAGGAGCTCAAGGCCGGGACCGTGATCGCGGGCAGGGGCGTGGCCGTGGCCCAGGGAGACCTGGCCGTCGTCCAGTTCGCGAGTTACGCCTGGACCGGTACCTCTCACCGGGAGCTCGACAACAGCCATGACCGCGGCAAACCGGCGGTGATGCGGATCGGAGAGCTCATCCCCGGCCTGAACAAGAGCCTTCTCGGCAGGACGGTCGGCAGCCGCGTGGTGATGTCGATTCCCCCCAAGGACGGCTACGGCGCCGACGGCAACGCGGAGACCGGGGTGACCGGCACGGACACGCTCATCTACGTCGTCGACCTGCTCGCCACGTATCCGAAGACCGCCTCCGCGCGTGGCCGCGCGCGCCCGGCCGACCCGGCTCTTCCTCAGGTCACGGCAGGGCCGGCGGGTGGGGCTCCGGCGGTGGCGATCCCGGCGACGGATCCGCCTGCCGGACTGCGGGCGGAGACCCTGATCGAGGGAGAGGGCCCGGCGATCCGCGCCGATCAGATGCTGGTCACCCATTATCAGGGGCAGATCTGGCGCGACGGCAAGGTCTTCGACTCCTCCTGGAACAGAGGAGAGGTGGCGCCGCTGTCATCACTGACCGGCACGATTCCCGGCATCCTCGAAGGGCTGACGGGTAAGAAGGTCGGCAGCCGGGTGCTGCTGGTCATCCCGCCTAAGGACGGGTACGGCAAGAAGGGCCCGGAGGCGGCGGGGATCAAGGACGACGACACTCTGGTCTTCGTCATCGACATCCTGGGCGCGTACTGACACCCCTCGGCAGCGCCGCCAAGCCGAACTGGACCCGGCCGATGTCCGGCCAGTAGGTCCAAGGAGGTCATTGACGTTCGGCGCGATGTTCGCAAGTCGTGATCGAAATGTACCGGTTGGGGGATCATGCCCGCCCATACGCTTCGACGGACGGGGAACAACGGGGAGGCATGCATGTCGTTCATGACGCGGATGGCGGCGGCGTTCAAGGGGGAGGTCCGGGCTGACGAGCTCGAGGCCTATCGCCGGGCGGGCGGGCTCGTCTACACCGAACTCGAGCGGGCCGAGGCGCTGCGCGCCCGGTTGGCCGTCGAAGGAGTGAACCTGTGGCACGGCCCCCAGGCCGCCGCCGGGCAGCTGCTGTGCACCTGGAACGCGTTCGTCCTGCAGGCCATCGGGGAGCACCTGCTCGACGCGGACTACGCCGCCGATCCGAGCACCGTCGGCTACGTGCCGCAGGTCACCGCTCTGCAGGTCGACGCCTGCTTCGCTCAGGTGGAGGGCTGGGTGTCACGGGCGCGCCAGGCCGCGGGCAACTCCCGCTACCTCGTGGAGAAAGAGGTGCTGCTCCCCGCCGACCTGCCCGAATGGGCCGAGGCCAGCCCGTGCCCGCTGCCGCACCTGAACGGCATGCTCGCCGCCTCGCGCGCCATCCGCCGCCACGCCGAGGTCGCGCTCGGCGTCTTCGAGCAGACCGTCGCCGACGCCGACAACCACCGCTACGCGCTGGAACGGCTGCGCCAGCTTGCCGCCGAGGCGGCGACGGCCGCCGACTACGCCGAGGGGCTGCTGGACACCAACCCGGTGCCGCGCATGCACGAGGCCATCGAGCAGCGCCTGCAGCGCGCTCTGGAGATCTACTACCACCTCGGCCAGCTCATCGCGATGCCCGGGCTGATCGGCGGCTACAGGGGCCCCGGCGTACGGCAGGTCGTCCCGCCCGCCAACCTGAAAGTCGCCGACGTCCGCGATTTCGACCCCTGGTGCCTGACCGACCCGCAGAAGCGGAGCTTCTGGCAGGCCGATCCGCGGGCACGCCAGGCGATCAAGGAGATGTGGGAATACGACCCTGCCCCCGCCCTCACCCTGCGCATCCAGGCCGAGATCGACGCCGCCCGGGAGAACGGCGCAATCACCTTCGCCACCGACGCCCAGGGGAAACCGTTCGGCAGCTACTACTGTTGCCCCTGGTCCGCGATCTATCTGGTGCGCCGTCCGGTCGTCGTGGGCGGCCGCGCACTGCGTGCGATGCAGCAGTTCACGCTGGAGGTGTCGGCCGAGGACGTGCCGAAGGGCGGCCCGTTCAAGCGCGAGATCATCGTCTCCTCCTTCAGGCCGACCGACCGGATCGACTACTGCGACCCGGACGGCCTGCACGGCGACTGAACCACCGAGGAGTCCGCCTCGCGCCGCGCATCGACCGCATCAGGCTCGTGGGCAGGAACGAGCTCGGTCGGAGAAGCCCCGGCTCAAGCCATGCGCGCGAGTTGGGGCGCTCTACACGGTGATGCACACCACGGGAGCGATCAGCACGGCCACCGGCCCGCTGAGCAGCAGCCCGGCTGCCGAGTAAGCCGCCGCAGGCACCCAATGAGACTGACGGCGCTCGCTGAGCAGCCGCTGCAGCCGTTCGACGACGCCCGCGTCCGCCAGGCCGAACGAGGCCAGGCCGGGGCCGGGCCCGCAGGTCGCCATGCGGACGAGCGCGCGGGCCAGCGGCAACTCGCCGTGCGCCCGGCTGGCGTGATCGTCGGCGATCATCTCCAGCAGTACGGCCACCGTCTGCCGTGCGGTCCGGGCGCAGGCCAGCCACGGGAACGCGTGCTCCAGCGCGACAAAGGGGAGCAGCGCCAGGTCGTGGTGGCCTCGGGCGTGTGCGCGCTCGTGCTCGAGAACCGTCTGGAGCTCCTGGGCGGTCAGCGCGTCCAGGGTGCCCTGGCTGAGGACGATGCGCCGATGCCTACCGGGCACGCAGTAGGCGACGTGTTCCGCCACCGGCAGCACGTAGACGTCGTGGGCCGGGGAGTGGTCGGCCACCACGTCGACCAGCAGGCGCTGGCGGCGGCGTTCGCGGATCGTCTTGGTGGTGGTGCGTACGGTGTGGATGAGCAGCCAGCTCATCAGGCCCGCCGACCAGGTCAGAGCCAGCAGTTGCACCGGCCCGAGCCCGTCGAGGCCGTGGCCGCTGACGATCTGGCGCGCCAGGGTGTGCGCCCCGTGCGGGAAGACCGCGGCCAGCGGTGCGACGGCGGCCACCAGCCCGAGACCGACCGCGCCCAGACCGGCGGCGACTCCGATCGCCTGCCACAGCGCCAGCGCCGCGCGGGGGCAGCGGTGCGTCCAGGCCGCCCCGGCCAGCCTGCGCGCGGCCTGGTCGCCCAGCGCCAGCGGCAGCAGGGCGATTCCGGCCGCGATCAGCCAGGCGATCACGGCGCGGATCCGTCCCGCTCGCCCAGCGCCTCGCGCAAGGCGCTGGCCACCTCCGGCGTCACCGTGCCGACGAAGCGCTGCACGGCCGCCGCGACGTCACCGGCCTCGTCCAGGGCGGCGCGCATGGCCTCGGCGACGAAGGCGTCCTTGTCCGCGGTGGCCTTGTAGAGGTGCGCTCGCCCGATGCGTTCGCGGGAGACCATGCCCTTGTTCGACAGCCGCATCAGGACGGTCAGCACCGTCGTGGTGGCGGGCTGGGACGGAAGGTCGGCTGCGAGGACGTGGGCGAACATGCCGTCCGGATGCTCCCACAGAGCTTCCATGACCGATCGCTCCAGGTTGCCGAGCTGCACCGTGGCCCTCCTGCCGTGTTCTACTCCAGGTAGAAGGCTACCGTCCTCATGCCGTCCGTCGACAGGCAATCAGAACAAGTACCGCGTCACGATCGTGACGATCTCCCGCTCGAGATCCGCCGCGTCGAAGTCCGGCACTCGCCCCACGAACCGGTGGATGAGCGACTCGATCGTGGCCACGACGAAGCGAGCCTGACACCCGGGATCCGTCGGTGTCAGATCGGGATCGGCGCGCAGCAGCCTCTCGACTGAGGCCACCGCCTCGTCCTCGGCCTGGCGGAACCGGGCCAGCAGCTCTGGCGGCCTCGGCGCCTGCTCGAACAGCACCTGATGCAGGCGCGGGTCGGCGGCATGAATACGCACCAGTGCCCGGGTCAGCTCAGGAAGCCACTCTGCCAGAGGGCGCTGCTCGGTCAGCACATCGTGCACCGTTTCGGTCATTTGCTCCAGATGCGCCTGTGCAAGCACTACCAAGATCGCATCTTTGTTCGGGAAGTACTGGTACAGCGATCCGACGGAGAGTCCGGCCTCTTCCGCGATCCGGTCGGTCGTCCCGGAGGCGTAACCATGGCGGGCGAAAACGCGAGCCGCTGCCTCCTCGATGCGTTGACGAGTCTGCCAGGCGCGCTGCTGTCGGGGCGTTTTCCTGGGGCGATACGGCGAGCGGGCAGGGGGCATCGAGCCGCCTCCAGATGCGAGTACAAAAGCCGAGGAATTCCTCGTATTCTAGCCGCCGCCCGTCCAAGAAACCCCCTGGAGGTATTTCCATGACCTTGTCCGACGTCACCGAGAGGGACCGGCCTCAGCCGGTAGCTGGTGTGCTGCCCTTCCTCATGCCGTTCGGCGTCTACGTTCTGCACACCGTGGAAGAGCTCCCTGGCTTCGCCGCCTGGGCCACGCGCCACTTCGGCCCGGAAACCACGAGCATGTTCGCCGCCTACCACATCCCTCTCATGCTGCTGGTGCTGGTGTGTTCCTGGCTCGCCATGCGTCAGGGTCGCCACGGCGGTTGGGTTGTGCTGGCCACCGCCTTCCAGTGGCAGTTCGCCGTCAACGCGCTCTTCCACATGGGCACCTGGGCCGTCCTGGGTGAGTACTCGCCCGGCGCGGTCACCGCCGCCGTGGTCTCCGTCCCGGCGACCGTCTGTTACCTGGCGTGGATCAGACGCGAGAAGCGGGCGAGTTCCCGGGAGATCGCTATGGCGCTGGTTCTGGGAACTGTCATCGCGGCCGCGGCGATCGGCTTCCTGTTCTTGTGAATCCCGGGCCGTTGACCGCCGCGTCGCGGTGTGTGAAGGGCGAACTCCACGCCGCGTCAGGGGGCGCACTCTCCTGCTGTGTTGCATCGCATGACGGCTCCTGCGGGCTCTGGCACGATGGCGAGGTGCATGTTGGGCGTCCTGTAGTCCGCGCGCTGCGCGCCGCGGCCTTCACGGCTGACAGCTGGAGCAGGCTGGGCATGGTGTCCACGCGGGGCAGGAAGGCATCCACTTCGGCCAGGTCGTAGCCGGTGAGTGTCACCAAACCTTTCACCGTCGACGCTCGGAGGCGAGCTGCGGTAGCAGGCAAGCCCCGGCCGACCGGAGGCGGTCCTGTCGGTCGGACGGGCCGTCGTAGGGACAGCGGGTGGCCCGGCAGCGACAACCGGCCGCCGGCAGTCAGGCGTGCGGACGAAGGCCGATGCGATTCGGTGCCGTGAGCGTCGTGGCAGTGGTCGGCCCCGGCCGGCGAACGGGATCGGTGGCGCAGGCTTCTTCGTCCTCGTGATGCTGTGCGGTCATCGAGGCGTATCAGCGGTTGCACAGGGCGACCGCCCAGCTCGAATAGCTGAGGCTGCGGTCGGTGATGATGCGGTCGACGCCGTAGTCGGCCAGGCGCCGCCAGGCGGTGGGGGTGTTGGGAGTCCAGGCGTAAACGTGCACCCCGGCGGCGTGGTAGCTGTCCACCCACGAGCGAGACAGCTGGTCGTATCGGACGGAGACGAAGTCGTAGTGCTCGGCCTGGGCAGGGGGCGGTGTCGTGCCGGCCAGCAGCCCTTGGGCGACTGGCAGGAAGGAGACGCGGCTCAGCGCGGTGGGCAGGAACGAGGTCAGCGCGGTCCAGTCATAGGCGCGATAGCGGTGATAGACGGCGGTGAGAGTGCGAGCGTCGGCGTCGTCCGGGACGCTCTTCAGCTCGATCAGCACCAGGTCGACGCGGCCGCGCAGCGCGTCCAGCACCTGCGCCAAGGCAGGTGGCGCGAGGCCGTCGGCACCACGCAGCGTGCGCAGCCGCGCCATGGACGAGGTGGCCACCAGACCGCTGCCGTTCGTGGTGCGATCCAGCGTGGCGTCGTGCATGAGGACGGGTTGGTGATCCCTGGTGAAGCGTATGTCTATCTCCACCTGACGGGCATGGGCCGCCAGCGCCTGCCGTAGCGACGTGAGGGTGTTCTCCGACCCGGAAGGGGGATAGCCGCGGTGGGCGATCACGCCGGGCGCACGGCACTGCCCCGCCGCCCGGGCGGCATCAGCCGGGACCGCCGTCGTGACGATCTGCATGACCGCGGTGAACGCGGCCACGAGGGCACGGCACCGCCCACGTGCCAGGGGCGGGTGCCGTGGAAGCGGCGCGTCGAGGGTGCCGTCCCCGGTCGGCGGACGCCGCCGGGGATGGGGTGAGAGGCTCATCCGGCGCCGTCACCTGGTCGTGGTCGCGCCAGTGGTGGCGCTCCGGCGCAGGTAACCGTTCCAGGCCCAGCCGTGCGCTCCGGCGGTCGTGGTGAGGCGCACCCGGCCGCCGGCGATCGCGCGATCACCGGCGCCGTTCCGGAGGCTGCCGACCACGGGTTTTGTGAGCGACATAGCCGGGGGCCGCAGGGTTGATACGGGGGTGGCGTCGGCCTGCAGGCACGAAAGTGCCGGCCATCCGGTCGTCGCGGCCGTCACCAGTGCGGAGTTGTGGACGGTTCTCATGCGCTGCCCTTCCCGTGCACCTCTACACAGAGTAGTTGACTCATTACGTCGAGTTTAAACATCTGACTGAATGTTCATATGTAGAAGGAAAGGCTGTGGGAAGTGTTGACGCGGAGCGCCTCGGTGGAAATGATGTTCATACATGAACACTTGAGCAGATGTCGTGGATGGCGGAGGTCTTCCTCGTCGGCAACTGCGCAGGATGCCTGCCACGCATCCGCATCCCGCCGTCCATCGCCCCGAAGAGCCGGCCTGTCGGCTGCTCGGCCCGCATGACCTGGTCATCACACGTCATTCACCGTCATCCAAGGAGCTCAGCGCATGTCCGATCAACACAGGCACCAGGACCAAGGGGCCGGACGGAACCACGGCCATGGGCACGGCCACGGACATGCTGTCGATGCGCAGGCCGACCGGCGCTATCTGAGCGGCGCGCTCGCTCTGATCGTCGGCTTCATGGCCGTCGAAGTGGTGATCGGCGTGATCGCCCAGTCGCTGGCGCTGATCTCCGATGCCGGCCACATGCTCACCGACGCGATGGCGATCGTGCTGGCCCTGATCGCGAT
>NZ_JBSFTC010000113.1:0-32486 GCF_053590415.1 Nonomuraea sp. NPDC003201 | reverse complement strand
TTCGACGATCCGCAGCGCCGGCACGCCGAGCCGGTCGGCGTTGCGCGCGATGGCGGCGGCGCGGTCGGCCCTGCTCTCGATCGCCACGGCCGCGCACGCCGGATGGCTGCGCATCCACTCGACGGCGATGCTGCCCGCGCCGGCGCCCACGTCCCACAGCGTCTGCCCGGGCAGCGGGGCGAGCCGCGACAGGCTGACGGCGCGGACCTCCCGCTTGGTGAGCTGCCCGTCGTGCTCGAACGCGGCATCGGGCAGGCCGGGCACGCGGGGGAGAGGTTCGGCGCCGGGGGCGGGGACGCACTCGAGGGCGATCACGTTCAGCGCGGAGGGGGCGGCTTCCCGTGATTCCCAGGTCTCCGCCGTCCCCGTCAGTACGCTCTCCGAGTCCGCGCCCAGGTCCGACAGGACGGTCATGGGGCTGGGGCCGTACCCGAGCCCGGTCGCGAGCCCGGCCACCAGGGACGGGGAGTCGCGGCCGGCGCCGAGCACGACGAGCCGCCGCCCCGGCAGGATCGCGGCGTTCAGCGCGGCAGGGGGGCGGCCCACGAGGCTGACCACGTCCACCTGCTCCACCGGCCAGCCGAGCCGGGCGCACGCCAGCGACAGCGACGACACGTGCGGCACCACGCGGATGTTCGCCGCGCCCAGCAAGCGCACCAGCGTGGCGCCGATGCCGTAGAACAGGGGATCGCCGCTGGCCAGCACGCACACCTCGCGTCCGGCGTACGTCTCCATGAGGGAGGGCAGCGCGGGCAGCAGCGGGGAGGGCCAGGCCACGCGCTCAGCGGTCGGGACGGGCACGAGGCCGAGCTGCCTGCGCCCGCCCATGAGCACCTCGGCGGCCTCCAGCGCGCGCCGTGCGTCCGGGGACAACCCGTCCCAGCCGTCCGCGCCGACGCCGACGACCGTGATCACACGTTGCCCAGGACGCGCGTCACCTGGATCTCCACGACCACCCGCGCCGGGTTGGGGCGCGGCGGCTTGTAGCGGGCGGCGTAGCGGTGCTCGGCGTCGGCCACCTGCTCAGGCTCGGTACGCAGCACCGCCCGGCCCTCCAGCGTCGACCAGCGGCGGCCGTCCACCTGGCAGAGCGCCACCGGCGCGCCGTCGGCGCCGATGAGCCCGGCCTTGACCGAGGTGCCCGAGGTGATGACCCGGGCGATGCTGGTGGCCAGGTCCAGCGTCGCGCCCACCGGCACCACGTGCGGCGGGCCGTCGGGACGCGTGGTGGAGAGCGTGCACAGGTGCCGCTCCTGCCAGAACGCGGCGAAGGCGTCGCCCTGCTCGACGAGATTCACGGCCCTCCTTGGGTGATTTGCGAGGCATATCGTATATCTGCCGTTCTGGCAGAATCTTGCGGGTGAAGCGGCTACTCGTCATCGGGATCGGCGCCGGCGATCCCGACCATCTCACCCTGCAGGCGGTCAAGGCCATCGGCGCCACGGACGTGTTCCTCATCGTGGACAAGGGTGAGGTCAAGCATGAACTGGTCCAGCTCCGGCTGGATCTCATCGCCGAGCACGGCCGCGCGCCGTACCGGATCGCCGAGGCCCGCGACCCCGAGCGCGACCGGACCACCCCGGCGTACACCGCCGCCGTGGAGGACTGGCGCTCGCGCCGCGCGCTCGCCTGCGAGGCGCTCATCCGCGACGAGCTGCACGACGGCCAGACCGGGGCGTTCCTGGTGTGGGGGGACCCCGGCGTGTACGACAGCACGCTTGCCATCGTCGAGGAGATCCTCCTGCGAGGCAACGTGACATTCGAGTACGAGGTCATCCCCGGGATCAGCAGCGTGGCCGCGCTCACCGCCCGCCACCGCACCGGCCTCACCCAGGTCGGGCGGCCCGTGCACCTCACCACCGGGCGGCGCCTGGCCGAGCACGGCCCCACCGCCGACGACGTGGTGGTCATGCTCGACGCCCACTGCTCGTTCGCCGGGCTCGACGACTTCCACATCCACTGGGGCGCCTACCTGGGCACGCCCGACGAGATCCTGGTCTCCGGGCCGGTGGCCGAGGTCGGCGACCGCATCCGCGAACTGCGCGCCGAGGCACGGGCCCGCAAGGGCTGGATCATGGACACGTACCTGCTGCGTCGCCTGGAGCACTGACGGCCCGTCCCCGGTCGCTTAATCGCCTGTTGTTTGCAAGAGCATATTCACTGCAAACTGATCATCTGAGGGCGTAACCGGAGGGGGCGCACATCGAGCTGCTCGCATTCGGAGGTTCGGGGGGCGCGCCGGGCGCATCGGGGTGGGGCGGGTTCGCGACCGTGGCCGGGTGGGCATGAGCGAGGAAGCGGACCTCGGGGAGACGCTGACCCGCCTCGGCCTGCGCAGGACCGTGCCGAGGCTGACGATCCTGACCGCTTTGCGCGACGCGGCGACCCACCTCAGCGTGCCGCGCCTGCACCGGCTGGTGATCTCCACGTACGAGATGATCAGCGTGTCCACCGTCTACCGGAACGTGACGGTGATGACCGCCCGCGGCGTCCTGCACAGCGTCGACCACGCCGGTGAGACGCTCTTCGGCCTCTCGACGACGCCCCACCACCACCTGATCTGCCGCCGCTGCGACGTTCTCGTCGAGCTCCCCGCGGACCACCTCGCCACGGCGGAGGCGACGGTCATGGAGAGCACCGGCTTCGCGATGGACCCCGTCGGCCAGGTGCTGCGCGGCCACTGCCGCCGATGTCGACGTTCGCTACTTGCATGATTATGGTTATTGCAAGATATTTGCAAGTAGCATCTTTTGAGGAGAGACGCCCATGGGCGAATACACCCTTCCGGACATGCCGTACGACTACGCGGCCCTGGAGCCCGCGATCACCGGGGAGATCCTGGAGCTGCACCACGCCAAGCACCACGCCGCCTACGTCAAGGGCGCCAACGACACCCTGGAGCGGCTGGCCGAGGCGCGCGACAAGGGCGAGTTCGGCGGCCTGGTCGGGCTGGAGAAGACGTTCGCGTTCAACCTGTCCGGGCACGTCCTGCACACGATCTTCTGGCAGAACCTGTCCCCGGACGGCGGCGACCGCCCCGACGGCGAGCTGGGCGACGCGATCAACGAGCACTTCGGCTCCTTCGACGCGTTCAGGAAGCAGCTCACCGCCGCCACCGCCACCGTGCAGGGCTCGGGCTGGGGCGTGCTGGCCTGGGAGCCGCTCGGCCGCCGCCTGGTGGTCGAGCAGGTCTACGACCACCACGGCAACGTCGGCATGAACACCGCCCCGCTGCTGGTGTTCGATGCCTGGGAGCACGCGTACTACCTGCAGTACCGCAACGTGCGCCCGGACTACGTCGAGAAGCTCTGGGGCCTGATCAACTGGAACGACGTCATCGCCCGCTACGACGCCGCCCGCGGCGCCTGACGTCCCGACGCCGGCGGTGCCTGCCCACCGGTCCGAGCTTGGTCCGCGGGGCCGGTGGGCGGGCGCCGCTCAATCTGTCGATCTGATCGGCGGCCGTTCGTATGGAAGACGACAGGACGACGTCTCATGACGAAGAAGGACGCGGTGATGATGAGCGGGACAAGGGCGCTGCTGACGGGTCGAGGGCTGGTGGAGTCGCCGCGGTGGCACGGTGACCGGTTGTACTTCTCCGACTGGTCGGCGGGTGAGGTCATCGCCGTCGATCTGGGCGGTCACAGCGAGGTCGTGGCGCACGTCGCGTCGTTGCCGCTGTGCACCGCGTGGTCGCCGGAAGGCAGGCTCCTGATCGTCTCGTCCCGGGACGGCCGGTTGCTGCGCCTGGAGCCCGACGGGTCGGTGGTCACCCATGCGGATCTCGGCCAGACCGGGTGGAACGACATCGCGGCGGACGGCTCGCTGTCCGGCCTCCGGGTCTGGGCCGAGCTCGGGGAGGGCACCCCGGACGGCATCTGCGTCGATGAGGAGAACGCGGTCTGGTACCCCGACGTGCCCAACCGGCGCTGCGTACGCGTGGCCGAAGGCGGCAAGGCGCTGCAGACCGTCGAGCTCGACCGGGGCGGCTTCGCCTGTGCTCCGGACGGGAGGACGCTGTTCGTCGTGGCGGCGGAGTGGCAAGGAATGACGTCGTCCGACCTGGTCGTGCCCGGCTCCGGCCAGGTGCTCACGGTCGAGGTCGAGGTGCCTGGGGCCGGCCGGCCGTGATGTGCGTCCTGGAACGGGCGGTCAGCCGGCGATCGCCGCGATGAGTTCGTCCCGGCTCTGTGCCCGGGTCTTGCGGTACACCGATTTCAAGTGGTCGTTGATGGTGTGGGTGGACAGGTCCAGGATTCGGGCGATCTGTTTCGCCGAGGCCCCGGCGTACAGGTATTCGATGACGCGGCGTTCGCCGGTGGTGATGCCGTACCAATCGCAGAATGACGGCAGCAGCAGTTTGCCGCCTGCCGCCTGGATGAGAACGGCCACGTCGCTGGCGCCGTTCTCGTCCAGCGGCTGGCCATGGATCAATATCCAGCGCCCGAAATTCGCCGCCGGCGCGCAGATCAGCGGCGTCCAGGCGCGCGGATCGCGAGTATGCGCCCGTACGTGCAGCGACAGGCCGACCCAGAACGCGTCGGCGATCCAGTCCGGCACCCCGCTCCCGGCGGCTGGCCACATCTGCCGCACCCATGCCCCTGCCTGGGGCGAGATGGAGCGGACCGTGTGGTCAGGGCTGATCGTGATGACCCCCGTCGGCAGCGCCGGGACGGTCGGTGTCAGCGGGCCGGCCGTCACGTATCCGCGCAACGCCGCCGGCAGAGCAGGGGAGAGTCGCTGGATCCGGTGGAAGTCCCGCTCGCCGAAGGGCCTGGCGCCCTCGGCGCGAAGCAGGCCGAGCAGGCCCCACACCCCGTGGCGGTCCCGTATCACCAGGCGCAGTTCGCTGCCGGCTCCGTGGGCGGACAGGACCCGCCGGATCAGCGTGTTGCGCCGCCCGTCGCCGGCGCCCGCTCCGACGACGCACACCGGCAGGCTCTGCCGGGCGAGGGCCGGCAGCGGGCACGGGTCGCCGTGCAGATATCCGTTGAGCACCAGGGCGCTGATCAGCGCGGGCTGGTATTCGTGCCAGAAGCTGAACGCGCCCAGGCCCATGCCGATCGCCGGGTTCAGGGCGACCAGCCGGAGCGCGTCGTGCGGCACCTGCCGTCCGACGATCTGCGAGATCGCCGCGCCCACGTCGGCCGGAGTGGCGGGCGGACCGAGCGCCGCATGTAGTTCACGGGCGATTCGCCCCTCACCGTCCGTCACCCGGTCTCAGCTCTGATGCTGCGAGTGTCGACCATTGCGTTTCGGGCCTTCCCGTGATTTGCGGCAATCGGGGGGTGCTGAGTTGATGGGCGACATTTGAGCAGGTGCGGTAATTTGTTGCTATAGAAGGGATTGGCGCGGCTGGACTATTTATTTTAGGCGATTGTCATGCGCCAAGATATGGCGCTGACCGCGTCCCCTATGGTTTTCCGGCCGCATCGCCTTACGCGCCATCACCGCGACGAACAACGGCGCAGCTTACCTAGGTTGTGAACAACGTGCGACTCGGCGACCGCCGAGGGCATCGGCGTCGGGCCGGTCTTTGTGGCGGGCGGCGAAAACGGCTGCCTCCTGTACGGTCTTGTACGGATAATTCGGGGCGCGTTCCCAACGGCAAGGCCATCTCCGATCGTCGATGTGACGAAAGGAGCGCAACGTGCTGGCATTTGGCCGTACAAGACGGTGTGCCGCGGGGATCGCCGCGGCACTGACATTGATCGTGGGGTTGCCCACCAGCGCGCAGGCAGCGGTGGGCGACCTCGTCTTCGTCCGGACGATCGCGCAGAACGTGCCCGGTGCCGTGGACATCGGCCCGGTCAATCCGCTGGACTGGGCGTCGGCGGCGACGCTGTCGGGCAACGGAGGCACCGTCTACGTCGTGGCCGGCGGCGATGGCGGGTCGGGCACGGCGCAGCCGGCGATTTCCACGTTCCGCCGGGCCGCGAACGACACGCTGTCCCTCACCGGCTGCATGGGTGGTCTTGCGGGGTGCCGCCCGACGAAGGTGGGCAACGAGGAGATCCCGGGCCGCTTGTACGCGGCCGGCTCGGTGGTGACCGCGGGCATCCACGCGTACGTGTCCACTCCCGCCGCCGTGGTCGGCTTCAGCACGGCGGCCAACGGCGACCTCGTGACGGATTTCTGCGTTTGGGACCCGTCGTGCGGCAGCGTGGCGGCCCTGCCCGGGCTCGCTCCCTGGGCGACCTCGCAGAACGCGCTGACGGCGACCGCGGACGGCCGCGACCTGTACCTGTACGCGGCAGGTGGCGGTAAGGGCGCGGTTTACCACCTGCGGCGCGACGGTGTCACTGGTCGCCTCGCCTACAGTGGCTGCATCGGGGAGGCGATGCCGGGCTGCACCTCGATCGGCCGTACCGGTGTCATGACATCCTCGGGCGACGTCGTCGTCAGCGCCGACGGGCGCAGCCTCTACGTCGTGGCCCAGCGGCCCGGCTCGGTGACGCACTTCCGGCGAGACCTCACCACGGGCTCGCTCGCGGAGGCGGGCTGTGTGGGTGAGTCCGGGGTCGGCGGCTGCGCGATCCCCGTCACCGACGGCCTGCTCGGCATCACCCAGGGCGCGATCACCCAGGCCGGCGACAGCCTGTATGTGTCGGGACCGAGTGGCGTCACCCATCTGCACCGCGACACCACCACCGGCGATATCGCCTATTGGGGCTGCATCGGTTACGTCGCAGGGTGCCGGGCCGCCGGTCCCCAGGGCCAGTACGTCGACGTGGCGGTCAGCGCCGACGGCACGAGCGTCTACGGGAGCGTCCAAGGCCAGGCCTTCGCGTGGGGAGCAGTCACCCACCTGCGCCGTTCCGCCCATGGAGACTTGACGTACGCCGGGTGCATCGGGGAGGGCCTGCCGCAATGGTGCCGCCCGATCGGGCTGACAGGGGTGATGAACCACGCCGGCCCGGTGCTCGCTCCCGCCAACTTGCAGGTCGTCTACAGCTTGGGTGTTCACGCGCGTGGGGCGATCAGCCAGTTCACCCGGATGACGTCATAGGAGGGGGCCGGTAGGGCGGGCCGGGGAAGCGCATCCTCGTCCTGCGTCCGTACGCGGACGAGGAACCGGCCCAAGATGGCTCGCTGAGGGCGCAAGCGCGTCAGAGCAGGTGTTGGTGGCGGGTGGCCGCTTCTTGCCGGACTTCGGTGAGGAACAGCTCGGTATGGCGTTCCTTCCGCCGGTCGTCGTCCGGATCGTGCCAGGAGAAGGCGTCCTGCGTGCGCGCATGACCGGCGTAGTGCAGCCAGCAGCCGTGGATGCCCGCCATGAGGTTGTCGAGCAGGTCGAGGGCCGGCCGGGCCGGGTCGAGGGAGGTGATGGGCAGGCAGACGGAGTCGGAGCCGGAGTGGGGGTGGTCGATCCGGGTCCTGGCCACGAGGCGTTCGGCGGCGGCGATGCGCCGTTTGGCGTCGGTCACGCCGCAGAGGTGGCCCTCGGCGACGTGCAGGGTGTGGCGGATGAGCGGCATGACCGTCTGGCGCGGTGTCGCGCCGAAGCTGATGGCGCTCACGATCTCGACCAGGCTTTCGACGGCGAGGGGCCTGAGGTGGTCGCCCTCGGCCACGACCTGCACGGGATGCTGCCGCACGCGGCGGCCCGTCGCGGCGGCCGCCGCGTGCAGCCAGTGGGCGGCGGCGATGGCGGCCGCGGCGGGGTCGATCTGCGTGATCAGCTCCTCGCAGCCGAAGGGCTGGCGGTTGAGGAAGGCGTCCGCCTGGGCGACCTGCAGGGGTGAGGCGTCCTCGCGGCTGAGGGTGACGGCCTGCTGGGCGCGTTCGGACAGGTCGCCGCGTTCGGCCTGTTCGACGGCCGACAGCTCGGCGGCGACGTCGGCGACGACCTGGACGGTGAGCTCCGGGCTGTCGAGGGTGCGCAGGGCGCGACCGGTGCGCTGGGCGATCTCCCCGATCTTGGCGGGTACGGGGACGTGCGTGGAGGCGGTCAGGATCGGGACGACGCCGGTGAAGGCGTCGCGTTCGCGCTGCCGGTACCAGCCGAGGCTGCCCGGTCCATGCTGGTCGGAGATGCTCGCCGGGTGGGTGTAGCAGCGCCAGCAGGCCTGCGACAGCTCGGTCAGGCGGGCGGCCAGACGCAGGGCGTCCGCGGCGCGGGCGGGGGGAAGAGTGGCCACGGTGACCGCGACGTCCCCGATGCCGGTGCTCCAGTGGGCGACGAGCGCGTTTCGGGCGTGATCGACGGCATACCGGGTCACGGCAGCTCCTTGAAGGGGGGAAACGCGAATGCATGCCCAGGATGCAGGATGCATCGCTGATCTGGGGGCTGTTTACGGCTGTTGCAGGTCGCTGATCAGCGCTTTTGTGGCGAGATGAGGGGGTAATTTCCTGGTTACGTCCCTGCGTCGAGGCGCATGAAGGTGGCGCCTTGCATGGCCGCGCGAGCGCCGAGGACGTGCCCGTCGCACATCAGCGACTCCGTCCCCACCCGGTCGGTCACCTTCCACGTCACCGGCTCGCCGCACTTCTGGCCGCGCCGGTTGTAGTCCCACGTGCGGCTGCACACCCGGCAGGTGGACACGTTGGCCATGGCGGAGAGCGTGTTGCCGTGCTCGGGACAGACGCCCCACGGGAAGGCGCACGTCGACTCGGCCAGGGCCCGATACTGGGCCAGGTCTCCGGCCGCGCGCAGCAGGTCCTCGCCCGCTCGCTTCAGCCATTCGGCGGCGTGGTGCGCCGCCTGGAGATGGGCGCGTTCGGGTGAATCGGCGGGCAGACCGGCGTACAGGGCACGGGCCTCGGCCTGGAGCGCGTCGGCGCGGCCGGCCAGGTCGCGCAACTGGGCGGGAGTAATGTTCATCGCTGAGGATTCTCCCCTGTTTGTTCGGTAAGCGCGCAGACCCGTCAGGGGCGGCTGGCGATGGTCAGGAGGGTCGCGGCGGGGCCCGTGAGAGAGCGGCCCCGGCGCCAGACCGCGCGCAGGTTTCTGACCAGGTTGAGGCCTGCCAGCGGCACCTCGACGAGGCGGCCGGTGGCCAGCTCGGCCTCGACCGCGTACCCGCTGAGCACCGCCGGGGCCGCGCCCGCCTGGGCGGCGCCCTTGACGGCCGAGTTCGACCCGAGCTCCAGGCGCGGGCTGGCCTGGTGGAGCCCGGCGAAGGCGACGTCCAGGGTCTCGCGGGTGCCGGAGCCGCGCTCGCGTACGACCAGTGGGGTAGCGGCCAGCTCGGCGCCCCTGAGCACCGTGCGGCGGCGCGCCCACGGGTGGCCCGGCGCGACCACGACGACCAGCCTGTCGGTGCCGACCACGCGGCTGGCCAGCCCGTCCGGCACCGTCGGCCCCTCCACGAACCCCAGCTCCACGCCCCCGGCCCCCGACAGCACCAGCGCCGCCACGTCGGCGGAGTTCAGCACGTCCAGGCCGATCTGAACCCCGGCCTCCCGGCTCTGGAACTCCCCGAGCCAGCGCGGCACCAGGTATTCGGCGACCGTCATGCTGGAGGCCACCCGCAGGTGCGCCGCCTCGCCGTGCCGGACGGCCTCGGCGGCCCGCATGAGCTCCTGCGCCGCCGCGAGCACCTGCGCGGCCCAGCCCGCCACCATCTTGCCCTCGGCGGTGAGCGTGGAGCCGCGCGGCGTCCGCTCCAGCAGCGGCAGGCCGAGCCGCCGTTCGAGCTGGGCGATGCGCTTGCTCGCCGACGGCTGCGCGATGCCCGCCAGCTTGGCCGCCTGCCCGAGGCTGCCGAGCTCGCCCACGTCCACGAGGAGCTTGAGGGAGTCGAGATCGGGCAGCGCAGTCATAGCCACAGGCTATGACCTCCCAGGCAATGCGCGGCTACCGGCCCTGTCGATGGCCCCGAAGACTGGGATCATGCTTCCCACCCCCTCCAAGACATCCTGCCTGCCGGGCATCGCGGCGTGCGCGCTGGCGACGGTGGCCGCCCTGGCCGTCAACCGGTTCGTGCCGGGGCTCAGCCCCGCCACCGCCGCGGTGGCCCTGGGGGCGGCGCTGGCCACCGCCGGGGTGATCCGCGCGCCGCTGCGTGCCGGGCTGATGTTCGTCTCGAGGCGGGTGCTGCGCGCGGCGATCGTGCTGCTCGGGCTGCAGATCGCGGTGCCGCAGGTGCTCGCGCTGGGGTGGCAGGCGCTCGCGGTCGTCGTCGCCGCCACGGGGCTCACGTTCGTGCTCACGCCACTGGCCGGCCGCCGCCTCGGCCTTTCCCCCGGTACGTCGCTGCTGGTCGCCACCGGCGTGTCGATCTGCGGGGCGGCGGCGATCGCGGCCATGCACGACAGCGCCGACAGCTCGGACGAGGACGCCGCGGGCGCGCTCAGCGTGGTGGTCCTCTACGGCAGCGCGGCCATCGTGGTGCTGCCGCTGCTGGCGTCCTGGCTGGGGTTGTCGCACGAGCAGCTCGGGGTGTGGGCGGGAGCGGCCGTGCACGAGGTCGCCCAGGTGGCGGCGATCGGCGCGGTCACGGGCGTGCTGGCGACGGCGGTGACGGTCAAGCTGGCCCGGGTCGTCCTGCTCGCCCCCATCGTCGCGGTCACCACGTCCCTGCGCCGCCCGCGCAGCGCGCCCGCCCAGCCGGCGGTGGCTGTGCCGGCTCAGCCGGCGGTGGCCGTGCCCTCCCGGCCGATGGTGGCCGTGCCTGCTCGTTCGGCGCTGGCCGGGCCCGCCCAGACGGTGGTGGCCGGGCGCGGCGCCACCCTCACCCGTCCGGTGGCACCGCCTGCCGCCGCTCCCGCGAAGAGGCCGCCGATCGTGCCGCTGTTCGTGGCCGGGTTCCTGGTGATGGTGGCGGTACGGAGCACGGGCCTGCTGCCCCCGGTGGTGACCGGGAACGTCCCGGCGGTCACGAACGCGCTGATGGCCGCCGCCCTGTTCGCCCTCGGCACGGGGATCGACCTGCGGAAGCTGCTCAAGGGCGGCCGGGTCATGCTGCTCGGCGGCATCGCCACCGGGCTCATCGGAACGATCTCGCTGGCGGGGGTCTGGCTGCTCGGGTGACGCGCGGGCAGCATGATGGGTCCTGTGCTGACACGAATGTTATTGACGGTCGGTCTGGTCGCGGTCCCGCCCACGGCGAACCAGCCGGTCTGGGAAGTGATCCGGATGCACAGTTTCGGCGGCTGCGACTCGATGTCGGCGGTCGTTCCGCTGAGCCGGAGCGACGTCTGGGTCTTCGGCCAGAGCGAGCCCATCGACGACGAATGCGCGGGGACCGCCCGTCCGGTGGCGCAGCACTGGAACGGCCGAGCCTGGCGGGCCGCCGAACTGCCCGGCCGCCACTACGGCGCCATCGGCTCGGCGGGCGCGTCCTCGCCCGACAACGTGTGGGCCTTCACCACGAGCGACACCGGCGAGTCCGCCGCCCTCCGCTACGACGGCCGTCGCTGGACGGACGCGGGCAGATCCGCCATGGGAGCCCACCCCAACCTCAGCCGCGGTCTGGTGCTCGGCCGTCACCACGTCTGGGCCTTCGGCTCGGACGGCCATTCGGCGTCCTGGTTCTGGAACGGCCGCACCTGGCAGCGGCGAGCGCCGAGGGACGTCGTCCGGACCAGCGCCGTGTCGCAGAAGGACGTCTGGGCGATCGGTTGTTGCAGGGTGGCCCACTTCGACGGCAAAGCCTGGAAGAAGGCCGCCTTTCCCGCCGGCCGCGACAAGGAGACCGTCAGCCTGACCGGCATGCTCGCGGTGGCCAAGAACGATGTCTGGGTCTTCGGCGACCGCGACGAGAAGCTGTTCGCCGCGCATTTCGACGGCCGCGCCTGGTCGCCGGTCGACGTCCCTCTCCCGGCCCCGGTGACACCCGCGTGGCGCCTCGGTGACGCGGTCGCGGACGGCCGGGGCGGCATCCGGGTGATCGCGGATCCACCGGATGACACGAGCTCCCGCGTGCTGTCCCGCTCGGCCGCGGGTCAGTGGTCGGTGAGCGCTCCTCAGGTGGCCGGCAAGGTGATCAAGTTGTGGGACCTGGCGCTCGTCCCAGGCACCACGGAGGTCTGGGCCGCGGGCACCGTACGGCAGAGCGAGACCGACTCCACCTCCGCGGTCTTCGCCCTCAGATAGCTGACACCAGGCGGCTGAGGACCCGGCCCCTGGCCTGCCGGGTCACGAGCAAGCGGGTCTCGTTACGTGCACGGTGGAGTTCCGCAACGATGGGCTGTTCTCGCAGGATCAGCGCATGCGGTCATGAGCCCGCCCGACCGGGCCAGCGTTGCTGCGCCGCCCGAACGATCCCGCAGCCATCCCAGACGAGCGCGCTTTGGCCGCGCACGGCGACCCGAGAGACGACTACGACAACGAACCCTGAGTCTTCGCGTGCCAGATGTCGGTCAGCTGTCCTGTGCGCGCGGACCTTGATGCGGCGGGCGGTCCGGGCCATCACAGCCGCCTACGACCCCGGGGGCATCGCCGTCTGGCAGAACAACGGAGCGCCCGCGCACCAGACCGTCCCCCATGTTCACTTCCATGTCGCCAGCACTCTTCCCGACGGCGGCACGCGGTCAGGCGAGGTCCCTCGTCTCGACCTCGATGAGACCGACGGGATCGCCAAGCGCCTCAGCCCTCATCTCTGAACCGGCCCGCCTGGGCATGTGTCAGTACCAGGGGAGAGTCTCCAGGTCGGACCACAGAACGACACGCAGCTGGTGCTGCGCACCTCTCGCCAAGGCGGAGCCTGAGGGGAGGCGCGGTGGTTGTGCAACGAGAGAGCCACCCCCTCGCGCTTCTTCAATGCTGACGGCTGGTCATAGGCGGGCGGTCCACGCGTGGCCTGTGAGGACGTCAGCGCCCCTGGCCGGGAAGACGCGGTCGATCAGGAAGTCGTGCACGTCCGGTTCCCCGTCGGCGCAGGCGTCGCTGAGCACGGTCACGTGGTAATCGCGGTCGGAGGCGTCGTAGAGGGTAGCGGCGATCATCGCCCCGGTCGCGACACCGGTCAGCACGATCGAGTCGATGTGCTGGGCTCGCAGGAGCCGATCGAGGTCGGTCGCCGCGAACGCGCTGGCGCGGCGCTTGAGGACGACGGCCTCGCCCGGCAACGGCTCGATGCGCGGGTGCACGAGCGTCTCGGGAGAATCTTCGTGAAACCGCGTCCCCGCCCCGTGCAGCCCGCTGATCAGCTGGTTTCCCGCTGCCACATCAAGGCCTGAGGCCCGGAGCCCGAAACGGATGAAGATCACGGGAATTCCGGCGGCCCTGGCCGCGGGGAGAACCTTTTCCACGACGGGGAGCACGCCGGCGGCGAAGGGGTAGTTGTCCACGATGCCCGCCTGCAGGTCGCCGACGATGAGCGCGGTGCTGGTCATACGCTTTCCTTGTCTGTACGGCGCGCCATCGGCCATCCTCACGGTCGTATCCTTGGCACTGTTGTCGTCGATCTAGTACGACGATAGTGGGACGGATTCGCGTAAGGGCCATCGGCCGCGGCGTAGGCGCCGCGCGAGCAGGGCCGCGTCGAGACGCTGCACGCGAAAGGCACGTACGTGACCGGCGGAATGACGAGCGCCCCCGTACCGCCGTCGCGGCGCCTGGTTGAGGACCTGCGCGTCGCGATCACCTCCGGTCGGCCCAAGCCGGGCGACCCGCTCCCGTCCGAGCAGGAGCTGATGGACACGTACGGGCTGCGGAAACTCCGTCAGGAAGGGCTCATCCAGCACCGCCCCGGCCCGGGATCGCCGCGCCGAGCAGTGACAGCTGGTGCGGCGACCGGAAAGGTTCACCGGATTGCTCGCCAGTCGACGTGGTCAACTGAGCGCCGAGCGATGGCGAGTAAGCCCGCACAGCCGCGAACCTTGAGGCTGCCGCGAACATCTAAGTGCACATGATGACGACCTTTGTCCTGGGCCTGGTGGCCGCGGCAGTCACGGGAGCGCTGCTGACCCACCCCGCCGAGGCGTCCGTCAAGCAGTACACCCACCCCTGTCAGGGCGTCAGCCACTGCACGGACGAGAAGACCGACGGTGAGGAGTGGATGGTCATGACGCCGGAGAAGAACTGGAAGAAGGTCATCTACCGCTTCCACCACCTCACCAAGCAGGCGCGCTCGGTCTGCGGCAGCGGCAGCGGCAGCCACGCCGGCAAGAAGCTGCACATCGCGATGATCCTCACGACCCCCGGCAGCTCCAAGAGCAAGACCGTCGAGATCGAGGCCTCGGGACGCACGCCCCAAAAGGACTGCTTCTAGCCTCTATGAACGCCAGATCATCTATCGCCCGGGGCGAAAGCCCGACGCTGGTGCTGTGATCGGAAGCCTTCGCCGCGGGGCGGCCTGCCCTTACGTTGGCACGCGTGCCAACGAGCACCCCGGCGAACCTTTCCGGTCACCGCACTGGCGGTGGGAGCCTGCAATGCCCCCCATTCCAGAGATGATCGTCGGGGTAATGTGGCAAGAACTGGTGCCCGACGGTGTGGTGGTTGTGAGATATCCCCGAAGTTCCCCGCGGAAGATCTACGCCAAGTGCATCGACGGCGAGCGCGAGGTGGCCAACCAACGCATTGGGCGAGCGTTGGGGGAATCATGATCCCCCCAACGCCTGCGGCGGAATCCGTGCGGAATGATCATGTCACTGAACGGCCTGCCTCTACCCTGAAGCAGAGAAGAGGGCCCCTGGGCCGCCGGTCACGAATACCACTCGTAGTGGACGTTGGTCTTGGTCTCGGTGTTGAAGTCGATCTCGCCGTCGAGGTAGCGGTTCCACATGGTGGACAGTTTCGACGACCGTACGGTGCACCCGGCCCAGCGGACCCCCTTGGGACGGATGCTGCCGACGTAGTCGTAGCAGGACCCGACCTTCTTGCCGTTGACCCAGAGCCGGGCGTTCAGGCTGACGTCGTAGAGCTTCAGGCGAGTGACGCTCTTGATCCGCACCTTGATGCGGCAGGTGTCCTCGCATTTGCCGAAGTAGATCTTGTAGTTGAGCAGGTGTGGACGAGCGGCGTTCTGTCCCAGTTCGGATGCCGAGGCCGCCGTCGGCGTCACCGCGATGACCCCGGTCGCGACGGTGGCGGCTAAGAGCATGCCGACAAGACTCCTGGTCATGTTTCCCCCATGGCCATGAAGAGCCGCTTCCCCCGTTGAAAGCGGCGCACTCCCTTCCGATTAACCATCGGGAAAGTGGAAGGGTCAACATTTGTCCGCATTTGTACGGAGATTGTGATCTCCGAGGAAAGCAAGTGCTTCTTGATCGCGAGCGTGGGATATCCCGGCTGTCGCGCTGGAAGCTCCTTGCCCGGTCTGTTGGTGCTGTTGGGGGGCTCGGTGAATCAGCCGTTGGTGGAGGACGAGGGCCGTATGACATCGTCGGACGCCTCGGCGAGGGTGGCCAGGGCGTCGTCTGCCTCGGGCAGGCGGCGGACGGTGAGCCGGTCGCCGTCAAGCTCCGGCATCGCGGCCTGCCGACCGACCCCAGAGAGCGGAACAGGTTCCTGCGCGTGGCCAGGTTCTCCACCGCGCCCGTGCTCCACGCCGACCGCGCTGCGCTCGCCCGGGCGCCTTCCGGTGTCCGGGCGCCGCCGTACGACGATCCTGGCGTCGGCCGGTGTCGCGGCGGCGGCGCTGCTCGTCGCGGGCGGCCTGTTGATCGACTGGGGTGGCCGGCCGGTGGGATCGCCCCCGAGCCGGGCGTGACCTCACAGCCTCTCGTGCCCTCCGTCACTGGTCTCCGCGGGCCGCTCCGGGGGGTCTTCGGAGGTCGGGCCGGAGGTCGGGCCGGAGGTCGGGCGGGAGGTCGGGCGGGAGGTCGGGCCCACCCCTGAATCGTCGCTCACCGCGGCGCTCGCGGGTTTCTTGGTGCGGGTCGGCTTGGGGGCGGGCGGCGAGGTCTTCGGGCGGGGTGTCCGCCTGGGTGTCGGGAGGTGGCGTCGTCCGCCGTTTCGCCTTCTCGGTTTGCGCCGGCGTCGTGGGTTCGGCCGTTACCGCCGCCCCCCGCCCCGACGCAGCCGGCGCCCACGCTCCAGGATCCCTTCACCTGCATTCCCTCGATGTGCTGACCGGAGCTCACAGCCGCAGGAGCCGCCGCGCGTTCGTACGGTCGATCTTGACGAGGTCGCCGAACCAGGCGGCGGCCGGACGACAGCGTACGTGCGCGTTCTCACCCCGTGAGAGCCGTCACGGCGGGGACTCGCGCGCCGGCCCTGTGCTCCCGGACCCCCAGCAGGAGGACCAGGCCGAGCAGCGGCCCCGCGGCGAGCGTGGCGAAGGCCCAGAAGAACGAGTGGGTCGCCTGGAACACCGCGCCGAGCACCACCGGCACGATCGTGCTGCCGAGCTGCCAGAACGCGTTCGTCGCACCGGCCGCCGACCCGGCGAGCCGGACCCCGGCGAGCTCCGGGATCAGCGCGATCATCAGCGGGCTGTACACGTACGCCGCGATCCCCAGGAACGGCGCCACCCACAGGAAGCCGCTCAGGCTGTCGCGGGTGCCGAACACCAGCAGCGTCACGACGAAGGCGGCGAGCACGGCGACGGCCGGGAGCTTGCGCCGGCCGCCGAGCAGGTCGGACACCATGCCCATGCACGGCTTCGCCGCGATGGCGGTGGCGCCGAAGATCGCGACCACGGTGCCGGCCTGCACGGGAGTGAGGTGGCCGCCCTTGATCATCAGTGCGTTGGACCAGGTGATGAAGCCGTAGGTGCCCCACAGCGCGCCGAACCCGGCCAGGCCGAGCAGCCACAGGTCCCGGTCGCGGGCCAGCGGGCGCAGGTCCGGCACCGCGCGGGCGGCGGACGTGGCCCTGCCGTCGCGCAGCAGCAGCAGGCACAGCACCGCGACGACCATCGAGGCGGCGCCGAACACGTGGTACGACGTACGCCACCCGGAGGCGGCGATGAGGCTCGGGACGACCGCGTTCGCGATCACCGTGCCCAGCGAGGTGGCGGTCATGAACACGCCCATGGCGAACCCGCGGTCCTTGGACGGGAACCACTGGGAGACGAGCTTGACCCCGGCCGAGTAGTCGCACCCGGCGAACACCCCGACCCCGGCCTGGAACGCGATGCCCATCGCCACGGAGTCCGTCCCGCCGAACAGGATCATGAACCCGCCGGCGAGGAAGAGCGAGCAGCCGACGACCACCCGGGGGCCGAGCCAGTCGGTCAGCACGCCGCCCGCGGCGTTGGAGACGACGTAGCCGACGTAGTAGCCGGTGGCGAAGACCCCGAGCCCGGCCGGCGACACGCCGAGGTGCTCGCCCACCGCCACCGAGGCGGGGCCCCAGGTGGACCGGTCCACGGCGGTCATCGTGAAGGCGGCCCACGCCAGCGCCAGCACGACCCAGCGATACGGGCGGCGGACGGCGACCGGCTCCGCGGTGAGACTCATGATGAATAAGGAATCACACGGAGCCGATGCGATTCATCGAAATCAAGTGTCCGGCAAATTTGTGGGTCCGCATTGGCAAAATGGTGTCAGGACGGGCTTTTGCCGGGGAAATGAGAAAACGCGACTCCGGCGGCTCCGGACGGCTGTGCCGGGAAACGGGCCAGGAATACTCTGGGGTGTGGAGGCTTGGCGCCGTTCGGTGTCTCACGGGAGTAGCAGGGCCCTCATGGCATTTTTGTTGGATAAATCCACCTTCATTGGGCGAAGGTGGGAACTGTCGGCGGCGCGCAAGGCGCTGGCGAGGACGCGGCTGCTCACCCTGACCGGCCCCGGCGGGGTCGGCAAGACCCGGCTGGCGCTCAGGCTCGCGGACAACCTGCGGAACAAGTACCGGGACGGCGTCGAGGTGATCGAGCTCGCCACCCTGGAGACCGGCGAGCTGCTGGAGCCGGCGGTGGCCGAGGCCCTGGGCCTGCGCGGAGTCCACCCGGATCCCATGGGGCTGCTGGTGGAGCACCTGTCCAACAGGCGGATGCTGCTGGTCCTGGACAACTGCGAGCACCTGGACCTGCTCTGCGCGCACTTCGTGGAACGGCTGCTGCACGCCACACCCCGCCTGCGGGTCCTGGTGACCAGCAGGCACTCGCTGGGCGTGCACGGCGAGCAGGTGCTCCCGGTCCCGCCGCTGTCCCTGCCCGGGCCCGTCCGGGTGCTCCACGGAACCCAGGCCGGACCGGCGCTCCACGAGTCACCGGCCGGCCCGCAGACGCCCAGCCGCACCGTACGGGAGGCTGCCAGACACGACTCGGTGCGCCTGTTCGTGGAGCGCGCGGCGCACGTCGTGCCGGGCTTCTCCCTGAACGCGGGCAACCTCGCCTGCGTGGTGCGGCTGGTGCGGCGGCTGGAGGGGATCCCGCTGGCGATCGAGCTGGCCGCGGCCCGGCTGCGCACCCTGTCGCTGGAGGAGCTCGCGTACGAGCTGGACCAGCGCTTCGACGTGCTGGCCACCGGCGGCCCCATGGCGCTGCCGCGGCACCAGACGCTGCGGGCGACCATCCAGTGGAGCTTCCGGCTGTGTTCGCCCGAGGAGCGGCGGCTGTGGGCCCGGCTGTCGATGTTCGCCGGAGGGGTCGATCTGGGCACCGCGGAGACGGTGTGCGCGGGGGAGGGCATCGATCCGGCCGACGTGCTCGACCTCCTGGCCGGGCTGGTGGACAAGTCGGTCTTGTACCGGGGCGGGCTCGGCTTCCGCATGCTGGAGAGCCTGCGCGCGTACGGCTGCGAGCAGCTGACGCCCGCCGAGCGGCAATGGCTGCGCAGGCGCTTCGTCGGCCACTACCGCGAGCTGACGGAGACGTACCGGACCGACCAGTTGGTGTCCGACCAGCTGGATCGGTACCTGGCCCTGCGCCAGGAGCTGCCCAACATCCGCGTCGCGCTCCAGGCGTGCCTGAACGAGCCCGCGCTGGCGTCCCTGGGCCTGGGCACCGCGTCCGCGATGTGGTGCTTCTGGGTGCTCGCCGGCGCGCTCACGGAGGGCCGCTACTGGATCGAGCGCGGCCTGGAGCTGGTGCCGGATCCCGGCCGGGCCAGGGCGACGGCGCTCTGGGCGGACAGCATGCTCGCCCTGCGCCAGGGAGACCTCGACGCGGCGATGCCGCTGCTGGAGGACTGCCGGGCCCTCGCCGGCAGATCGGGGAACGAGGACCTCGTGCCGTACGCCGTCCGGACCGCGGGCGTGGCCGCCTGCACCGCCGGCGACACCCGGCGCGGCCTCGCGCTGCTGCGGGAGTCGCTCGCCCTCCACCGGTCCCTGAACGACATGGACGGGCTCATGTTCAACCTCTATTTCGCCGCCGCGTACGGATCGACCGAGGACCCCGGCCTGGCCGCGGAGTTCGGCGAGGAGCTGCTGGCCCTGAGCGAGTCCCACCATGCGCTGGTGTCACGCGGGTACGCCCAGTTCGCGCTCGGCGTCGCGCGGTGGAACCTGGGCGACTACGGGCAGGCCGAAGCGCTCCTGACGTCGGCCGCGCAGTTCACCGGCGAGATCGACGACCGGTGGTGCCTCACCCAGTGCCTGGAAGTGCTGGCCTGGATCGCCGGCGCCCGGGAGGAGCACGAGAGAGCCGCCGAACTCCTCGGCGCGGCGCACGCGTTGTGGCAGGCGGCGGGCGCCTCACCCGAACGGCTCTGCTATCACGCGGCCTGGCACGAACGCTGCACGCGGCAGGCCCGCCACGCCCTCGGGAAACCGGCGTTCACGTCCGCCTTCCGCCGCGGGACGAAGCTGGGCGTCGACCGCGCCGTCACCTACGCGATCCGGCCTCCCGAGGCCCAACCGGAGTTGCGGCACCTGTCCTGAGCGTTCATCGGGATCTCGAACCAGAAGGCACGGCCCGCGGCGCCCCAGCAGCAGGCCAGCCTCCGGAACACCCGCAGATCATGCGGCACCGGCGCGTCGTCCGCGGCCTCCGCCTCGACCTCGCAGCGCAGCATGCCGTCGGTGGCCCAGACGGTCAGCCGGTACGGCCCGGGCGCGTGCTCCTCGACGTCGGCGACCAGCTGTTCCACCAGCAGCTCGGCGGCCTCTGCCAGCCCGTCGAGCCCCCATGAGGCCAGCCGGGCGTGGATGAGAGGCCGCGCCCGCGTGTCCGGTGACAGCGACCAGGTGGCGACCCGCTCACCCGGAACCTCGCTCTCGTCGAAGCCCAGGGCCCTGGATTTGATCCAGTCCCAGGCCCGGCTCAGGATGCTCAGGTCGAGATGGTGTCCGGTGCCGTGGTTCATGAAGGCGTGGTCGTTCATGCGGGACTCCCACATGCGAGTCGATAGGCGGCGTATGCGGATGGGCACCGTGGCCGGTGCTTGCACATGGTTGATGTTTTCCTCGTTCCTTGATGGTGTTGTCGATGAATCCAGCGTGCGTACGGCGGCGCCGCGAGCGGCACGGGAGGGATACCCGGATGACTACCTAGCCGTCGAACGTAAGTACGTAGTCCCGGGCGTCGACGTTGTGTCAACGGCCCGCATATCGCCCATGAGTAACGTTTTCCCCCGCGAATTCAATAATCAAAGCAATGGGGGATTGCCTTGTCCGATTCCGCGCCCAGGGAATCCGGGCCGGCGCCGTTCACCGCGATTCGCGGCGACGAGCGGCACCACATTTACGCGGACCTCGCCGCCAGGGGCCCGTCCACCCGATCACGACGCCGGCCGGCACGCAGGCGTGGCTGGTGACGGGCTATGCCGAGAGCAGGGCGCTGACCTCGACGTTCACCCGCCGCAGGGTCGAGAAGCTCGTCCCGTGGATCCAGCGGCTCACCGACGACCTGCTCGCCGAGGCCGACGGCCGGGGGACCGTCGACCTCGTCTCCGCGCTGGCCTACCCGCCGATCGGGACGAAGCGCCGCGACCCGCAGGACGACCTGCTCTGCGACCTGATCGCCGCCCGCGACGACGGGCCCGTGCAGACCACCCTGTCGTACCGCACCGTGGAGCCCGTCGAGGCCCGCATCGCGTTCCGCACGCTGCCCGACCGCTTCCCCGATCTTCGCCTGGCGGTGCCCGCGGAGAGCCTGACCAGGACGCCGTCACTGCTCATGAACGGCCTGTCCGCCCTCCCCGTCCACCTGCGGCTCCCGGCGGCCGCTTGATCTAGAGTCGGCTCTAGCCCGTAGGCTCCGACGCGCGCCCAGCACCCCATCCACATCGCTAGGAGTCTGATCATGCGTTACCGCGTCCTCGGCGGCACGGGCATCGAGGTGAGCGTCCACTGTCTCGGCGCCATGATGTTCGGCGCGGTCGGCAACCCCGACCACGACGACTGCGCCCGGATCATCCACCACGCCCTCGACCAGGGCGTCAACTTCATCGACACGGCCGACATGTACTCGGCCGGCGAGTCCGAGGAGATCGTGGGCAAGGCGCTGCGGGGTCGCCGTGACGACGTCGTGCTCGCCACGAAGGTGCACTTCCCGATGGGGGAGGGGCCGAACCGGCGCGGCAACTCGCGGCGCTGGATCCTCAAGGAGGTCGAGGAGAGCCTCAAGCGGCTCCAGACCGACTGGATCGACCTCTACCAGGTGCACCGGCCCGACCACACGACCGACATCGAGGAGACGCTCGACGTGCTGGGCGACCTCGTCGGGCAGGGCAAGATCCGGGCGTTCGGCTGCTCGACGTTCCCCGCCGAGGACATCGTCGAGGCGCACCACGTGTCCGAGCGCCGCGGCCTGCGGCGCTTCAGGACCGAGCAGCCGCCGTACTCGCTGCTCGCCCGCGGGGTAGAGGCCGACGTGCTGCCCGTGTGCCGGCGGTACGGCATGGGCGTGCTGACCTGGAGCCCGCTCGCGTCCGGCTTCCTGACCGGCCGGTTCAGGAAGGGGCAGCCCATCGACCTTACCACCGGCCGCGCCTCGCTCACCCCGAACCGCTTCGACCCCTCCATCCCCGAGAACGCCGCCAAGCTGGAGGTGGTGGAGGAGCTGATCGGGCTCGCGACGGACCTCGGCTGCTCGCTGCCCGAGCTCGCGGTCGCCTTCCCCGCCGCGCACCCGGCCGTCACCTCGGTCATCATCGGCCCGCGCACCATGGAGCAGCTGGAGGCGACGATCAAGGGCGCCGCGCTCACCCTCGACGACCGGACTCTCGACCGCATCGACGAGATCATCCCGCCGGGCACCGACCTCTACCGCGCCGACGGCGCCTGGCGCCGCCCGGCGCTGACGGACACCGCCCGCCGGCGCCGCCTGCCCGCCGACCGGTCCGCGGGCTGAGCCCACGAGCCCACGAGCCCACGAGCCCAGGAGCCCAGGAGCCCTCAGCTCAGGTCCAGCTCCGAGCCGCCGAACTTGTCCCGCAGGAACCGGCCCTGATCGCGCAGCGCCTGCTCGTCCCCCCGGTGGATGGCCTCGGCCACCTTGCGCAGCTGGGCGTCGAGCAGGCCGAGCTGGGCGAGCAGCTCCTCGTGCGCGCTGCGCTCCCGCCCGCCGCGGCGGGTGAGGGCGTAACCGCGCGGCAGGTTCGCGTACGCCTCCAGGCTGGCGGGCAGGTACAGCCGGATCGTCTGCGACACCACGTGCAGCTGGTCGGGGGAGGCGGTGAGCTGCTCGGCGCGGTCCAGCACACCCCTCAGGACCTCGGCCAGCGCGTCCACGGCCGCGTGCACGTCGCCGGGGAAGCGCCTGCCGATCCGCCGCAGCAGCTCGTCCAGGTCGGCCCTGAGGGCCCGCGTCTCCACCTCCGCGTGCGAGATCGTCAGCCGGACCCGGTCCGGCGGGGCCAGCAGCGCGCCCACCCCGTACAGCGCCACCACGACCACCGGCCAGAACGCGCCGGCCAGGCCCAGGAAGTGGGCCACCAGGCCGAGCAGCGCCAGACAGGAGCCGGCGATGTTCCGGTTCGAGCCCAGGTAGCGCAGGACGCGCTCACTGATAGCCACGGATCTCCTTGAACGCGCTGCTCAGCGACGTCTTGCGGGCGTCGAACACGGCGCCGCCGGTCAGCTCGGCGACCTTGCGCATCTCCTCGACGTCGCTCTCGCCGAACAGCACCACGAACGCCGGCGCCCGCCGGTCCTCCGGCAGCGCCCGGTAACGGGTCTCGAAGGCGGCGTAGTCGGAGCCGTCGGTGTTGTCGCCGTCGGTCATGAGCACGACCGAGGTGTAGTGCCCGGGCGTCACCGGACGCTCGTAGGCGGCGGTCAGGCTGTCGTAGATCGCGGTGCCGCCGCCCGCGGACAGCCCTTCCGCGAACGCCTTGATCTGGGCCAGCACCGGCTGCGGGTCGCGTTCGGGCACGGTGAACGGGACCGGCCGCATCGGCGAGTTGCTGAACGGGATCATCGTGACGGCCTCGCGGTTGCTGAAGCGCGAGAACGCGCCGGAGGCGGAGGTGTCGGCGCCGGTCAGGGCGACCAGCGCCTGCCGCAGCGCGTCGATCCGCTCGCCCGCCATCGAGCCCGAGATGTCCAGCACGAACCGCGTCTCCGCCGGGACCCGCACCTGGTTGAGGTAGGTGGCGATCAGCTCGTCGGCGGTGCTGCGCCGGTTGGGGAACGGCAGCTCGATCAGCTGCCTGCCGCCGAAGCGCGGGTCCGGGGTCACGCCAGGCGTGATCGGCCGGCGGTGGGTGCCGGTCATGATGTCCTTCTGCACGGCGGGGCTGCGCAGCCAGGCGGTGAGCTTGCCGTACAGGGCCTTCTTGGGCTCGGGGGCCGAGGCGAGCAGCGTGAGCGGGTAGTCGGCGGTCACCACGCCGTCGGACGGGTAGACGAGCGTCAGCGGCTCGCGCATCCCCAGCAGGACCGACTCGTAGTTGACCATGCCGTCCACGCGCCGGTCGCGGGCGTAGGCGTCGGCCAGCCACCCCGACGAGCCGGCCGTCAGGCGCTGCGCCGAGAAGAACTCCTTCAGCCGCGGCGTCACCGACGCGACCTGCTCGGCGCTGAGCGCGCCGTCCGCGTCCGACAGCGCCGCGGCCACCCCGACCAGGGCGGAGAAGCCGGAGTTGGAGGAGGCGGGGTTCGTCATGGCGAAGCCGAACCTGCCCTCCTTGGCCGCCCGCGCGATGTCGGCCCAGGTGACCTGCTTGCCGTCCCAGCCGAGCTCGCGGGCCTTGGCGGGCTTCAGCCCCAGCACGACGGGGGAGATCATGATCTTGGACTGGGTGGACAGCCTGGCCTGCGCGCCGTCGATCAGGGACAGGTAGCGGTTGGAGGAGAACCAGACCGCGTCCAGCCGGCCGTCGGCGCGGCCGCTCGCGACCTGCTCGGCGCCGTCGAGCGTGCCGGTGTAGGTGAGCCGCACCTTGACGCCGGCCTCCGCCTCGGCCCGCCGCAGCAGCGGCTCGAGGTCCTTGATCTCGCTGCCGGCCAGCACGCGGAGCACGTCGGGCGCGTCGGCGGGCTCCTCACCCCCGCCGCAGCCCGCCAGCAGGCCGGCGAGCAGGACGAGAGACAGCGCTCGTCCCAGCCCTCGTCTCATCGCTCGCCCTCCCGGGCCCGCTCCAGGTACGCCTTGGCGTGCCCCAGCTCGGCGGACAGGCTGTCGACGGTGGCCGCCATGTTGTCCACGGCCTTCGACCGGAACGCGTCGATCATGTCCATCGTGGCGTAGACGTTGTCGAACGCCTGCCGCAGCGTGTCCAGGTCCACGGTCGTCGAGGCCGCCTGGTTCTGGATCGCGCCCGCCTGGGTGCGCAGCATCTCGCTGGTGGCCAGGATCAGGTCACCGGTCGTGGCGTTCAGCGCGGTGATCTGGTCGAGCACCAGCTTCTGGTTCGCCAGCGCCTGCGCGACCGTGACCGCCGTGCGCAGCGCCGCGACCGTGGTCGTGGTGGCGCGGTCCACGCCCTTGCTCAGCTCCAGGTTGTTCTTGCGTACGAGGTCGAGCGCCAGGTAGCCCTGGGCCGACACGGCGAGCTGGGTGAGCAGGTCCTGGTGGCGCTGGCGCACGGTGAACAGGGCGTCGGACCGCAGCGCCGTGGCCCGCTCCTTGTCGGCCAGCACGATGCGCTCCTCAAGAGCGGCGTCCATGGCCTGGGCCAGGACCGCGTACTCCTGCAGCCGGGTCATCGTCTCCCACAGGTTCGCCTTCTCGCCCTCGATGGCGGCGTTGTCGCGCAGCAGCTCGTCCTGGCCGGACTTCAGCGCGCGGATGATGTCGTCGATGTGCTTCTGCGCGGACTGGTACTTGGCGAAGTAGTCGCGCAGCCGGTCGCCGAACGGGATGAGGCCCAGGAGCTTGCGCGTCCCGCTGGCCGCCTGCTTCGGGTCCAGGTCCACGACGGTACGGCGCAGCGCCACCAGCTCCTTGGCGACCCTGCCCTGGGCGTCGGCGCCCTCGCCCCGGGCCGCGTCCAGGGCGGCGACCGGCCGCTTGAGCATGCGGTTGGCCACCTGGGAGGCCGACTTGATCTCGGTGTCGCCCATCGAGGAGATGTCGTGCACCTTGCGGGAGAACTCGGGGGAGCGGTGGTCGAGCCCGCTCAGCTCGCCTGCGAAGTCGCGGGCCTTGGCGGCCAGCTCGGCGGCGCGATCGGCGGCGATCGGCAGCATGGTGGCCGCCGTCTCGGCCGGGACCGGGGCGACCGGCTCGGGCGGCGTGAGCACCAGATCGGACACGTGCGGGATCTCCTTGCTAGGGCCGGGCTGAGTCGATGGTGGTGATGAGCTGGTCCAGCCGCTCGTACGTGGGCGGTTCGACGACGTCCACCAGCTCGGCCGCCGCGGGCGCCCCGGTCTTGGCGACCAGGCCGGCGAACGCCTGAGGGTCGGTGGTGCGGAAGCCGTACGCGGCCGCCAGGCCCTGCAGCTCGGCGTCCTTCGTGAGCAACTGCCCCACCCGGTCGCCCGGCTGGGTCAGCGGGACCAGCGTGTGCTTGCTGAGCACGGTCGGCGACGGATAGATCAGCCGCATCTCGGGCTTGATCGCGCCGTCTCCGGCGAAGACGTGCGCCAGGTACTGCGCCTCGTAGACGACCAGCAGCGGCGTCTTGCCCGCGCCCAGCGCCAGGTAGTCGTCGAACGACGCCTCGCTGGTGGACTCGGAGAAGCCCTGGTCGAGCACGGCGGGGGCGATCATCGGGGCGATCTTGGCGATCTGCGCGTCGGAGGTGGGCACGTCCTCGCCGTTGGCGACATAGCCGATGGCCGACAGGTACATGGCGGCCGAGTTGGAGGTACGGATGTCGGTGGTGGTGAGGAGGACCCGCTTACGAGCCGGATAAGCAGAATTGCCGGGAAGCTGATCCCAGCGAGTGCCTTTGCCTATTAAATCCAGATATTTCCTAATATCGAGGATTTGGTAACCTTTGCCGGAATCGCGGACCACGCCCGCCCCCGCCAGCAGCTTCGCGATCGGCTCGAACGTGGCCACCGCCATCGGCGAGTAGAACGGCGAATAGGTGGTGACCGCCTTGCGGTCGCGCTTGATCCGCTCGGCGGCGGGAACGCTGGAGGGGAAGGCGAAGGCGTAGCGGCTCAGGTCCACGTCGGTGACGATCTGCCGCGATCCCGCGGTGTCCACCTCGACCCGCAGCCCGTGCTTGGCGAAGGCCGCCTTGACCCGGGGGTCGTCGAAGAACGGCTTCTTCTCCGACCCGATGACCCCCCGCACCACCAGCGTCTCCGGGGCCTCGTCCGCCCGATTCCCCAAGAGGATCGCCACGACCGCCACCCCGGCCAGAACCGCCGCCAGAATGACACCGATCCAGCGCTTCATCGCATCCTGTTTCTAGAAATAACCCCCATGGCTGGAATTATGGGATGGCGATTGCCGGGTCCGCGCGGTCGGAAAGGCGACCGTACGGCAGAATTCATCCCCCGTTCACGGTTGGGGAGCCGGCTGATCCACCGCGCCGGGCGCCTGCTCGGGCGGAGCGGGAACGGGCCGGGGCGCGGCCCGCTGGGTGAGGGCGATGGCGGCGAGGATGACGACGGCGCCGACCGGCTGGTTCCAGCTGAGGCCCTCGCCCAGGATGGCCACCCCGGAGATCGCGGCGAAGACCGGCAGCAGGTAGGTGACCGTGGAGGTCGTGGTGACCCCGGCGCGGACCTGCACCCAGTAGAGCAGCAGGTACGCCAGCCCGGTGCCCAGCCCGCCGAGCCCGGCCAGGCTCCACCAGACCGCGGCGGGCGCGTGCGGGTCCACCAGCGGCACCCCGGCCAGCAGCGTGATCACGGCCAGCTGCACCGCGCCGCTGAGCAGCTGCCCGGCGGCCAGCACGACCGGCGGCTCGGGGCGCCGGCCGGTGATGAAGCGGCCCATGTAGGCGCCGCCGATCCCGTAGCAGGCCGCGGCGGCGAAGCAGGCCAGGCTGCCGCCGAGCTGCCCGCCGCCCATCGGCTGCCAGATCCCGAGCACGACCATGACGCCCGCGAAGCCGAGGCCGAGGCCCGCCACCCGGCCGGCGGTCGCCTTCTCGGTGCGCAGCAGCAGGGTGAAGGCGAGCGTGCAGAGCGGGGTGGTGGCGTTCCAGATGGCGGCGACCACGGAGGAGACGTACTGCTCGCCGTACGCGAAGAGGGTGAACGGCAGCGTGGTGAGCACGATCGAGGCGACCTGGAAGTGACCCCACAGGCGCGGGTCGCGCGGCAGCCGCTTCCCGCCGAGCAGCACGGCCAGCAGGAGTACCAGCGCCCCGATGACCATCCGGCCGAAGGAGACCTGGAGCGGGTGGAGGGCCTCCACCGCGACCTTGATGAAGAAGAAGCTGTTGCCCCAGATGGCGGCGAGCAGCAGGAAACCGGGCAACCAAGGTTTGAGCACGGATGGAGCGTAGCGGTTGATCCTGACGTATAACCATTTGAACGAGTGAGTACTCGCTCATTAGGATTGCCCGCTATGAACAGGAGGAGACGAAGGGTGCCGGCCATGGCGCCGGAAGACCGCCGTGCCGCGCTCATCGCCGCCACGCTCCCGCTGCTGCGCGAGTACGGCGCAGCGGTGAGCACTCGCCAGATCGCCGAGGCCGCGGGCGTGGCCGAGGGCACGATCTTCGGCGTCTTCCCCGACAAGGCCTCGCTGCTGCGGGCGACGCTCATGGTCGCGTTCGACTCGCGGCCGGCGGCACAGGCATTGGCGGGCATCGGCACGCGGGCCGAGTTGCGCGTGCGGCTGAGCGAGGCGGTCGCGATGCTGCGGACGGGGATGAGGGCCAACATCAACCTCATGGCCGTGCCCAAGGAGCTGATGGCCGACGACGCCGAGTTCTTCAAGCAGATCATGGAGGGCCGGCGCCTGATCGTGGACGGGCTCGCCGCCCTGATCGAGCCCGACCGCGACCGGCTGCGCCGCTCGCCCGAGGCCACGGCGCAACTGCTGCTCGTGCTGATCGCGTCGAGCGAGCACCGCGGCTTCGGCCGGATCGGCGAGTTCGGCGACCTGGACGACGAGGAGATCGTCTCCGTACTGCTCGACGGGCTGCTCGTGCGGCCCTCCACCACCCCATCGACAGAAAGCACCTCTTGATGCTGCTCCGTCTCCTGCGGGTCCAGCTCAGGCCGTACGGGAAAGAGATCACACTCGTGGTCCTCTTCCAGTTCGTGCAGACCCTGGCCACGCTTTATCTCCCCACCCTCAACGCCGACATCATCGACGACGGTGTCGTCAAGGGCGACACCGCAACCATCATGCGCATCGGGCTGGTGATGCTCGGTGTGACCCTCATCCAGATCGTCTGCTCGATCGTGGCCGTCTACTACGGCGCCCGGACCTCGATGGCCCTGGGCCGGGACCTGCGGGCCGCGATCTTCCGCCGGGTGCAGGACTTCTCCGCCCAGGAGGTCAACAGGTTCGGCGCCCCGTCCCTGATCACCCGGACCACCAACGACGTGCAGCAGATCCAGCTGCTCGTGCTGATGACGTTCACGATGATGGTGGCGGCGCCGATCATGTGCGTCGGCGGCATCGTGCTGGCGCTGCGCCAGGACACGGCGCTGTCGTCGCTGCTGCTCGTCGTGCTGCCCGTGATGATCGTCATCGTGGGCGTGATCGTGGTGCTGATGCGCCCGCTCTTCCGCACGATGCAGGAGCGCATCGACCGGATCAACCAGGTGCTGCGCGAGCAGATCACCGGCATCCGGGTCATCAGGGCCTTCGTCCGCGACAAGCACGAGCGCGAGCGCTTCGGCGTGGCCAACGACCAGCTGACCGACGTGTCGCTGCGGGTCGGGCGGCTGATGGCGCTGATGTTCCCCTCCGTGATGCTGGTGGTGAACGTCTCCAGCGTCGCCGTGGTCTGGTTCGGCGGGCACCGCATCGCCGACGGGAGCATGCAGGTGGGCGCGCTGACCGCGGTCATCTCCTACCTGATGCAGATCCTCATGTCGGTGATGATGGCGATGTTCATGTTCATGATGATCCCGCGGGCCGAGGTCTGCGCCGAGCGCATCGAGGAGGTGCTCGACACCGAGCCGACCGTGCACCCGCCGAAGGCCCCCGTCACCCCGGACAGACATCTCGGCGAGCTGGAGCTGCGGTCGGTGGACTTCCGCTATCCGGGCGCCGAGGAGCCGGTGCTGTGCGGCGTGAGCTTCGAGGCGCGGCCCGGCCGTACCACCGCGATCATCGGCAGCACGGGCAGCGGCAAGACGACGCTGCTCAACCTCATCCCGCGCCTGTTCGACGCGAGCGCCGGCGAGGTGCTGGTCGACGGCGTCGACGTGCGCGACCTCGACGCGGCCGCGCTCTCCCGGGCGGTCGGCCTGGTGCCGCAGTCGCCGTACCTCTTCTCCGGCACCGTCGCCTCCAACCTGAGGTACGGCAAGCCGGACGCGACCGACGAGGAGCTGTGGAAGGCCCTGGAGGTGGCCCAGGCCCGCGAGTTCGTCGAGGCGATGCCCGGCGGCCTCGAGGAGCCGATCGCCCAGGGCGGCACGAACGTCTCCGGCGGCCAGCGCCAGCGCCTGGCCATCGCCAGGACCCTGGTGCACCGGCCCGAGATCTTCCTGTTCGACGACTCCTTCTCCGCCCTCGACTACGCCACTGACGCCCGGCTGCGCGCGGCGCTGGCCGAGGAGATCGCCGACGCCACGATCGTCATCGTGGCCCAGCGGGTGAACACCATCCGCGACGCCGACCGCATCCTCGTCCTCGACGACGGCCGCGTGGTCGGCAGCGGCACCCACACCGAACTCATGACGACCTGCCCGACCTATCGGGAGATCGTGCTGTCCCAGCTCACCGAACAGGAGGCCGCGGCATGACCACGCAAGCGCCCGCGCGCCGGCCCCAGCCCGCTTTCGGGCCGGGCAGGATGATGTCCGGGCCCGCCGAGAAGGCCCTCGACTTCGGCGGCACGCTCCGCAGCCTGCTGCGGCTGCTGCGCCCCGAGCGCACGCTGCTGGCCGTCGTCCTGGCCCTCGGCACGGCCAGCGTCGCGCTGACCGTGACGGGCCCCAAGATCCTCGGCTACGCCACGGACCTGATCTTCGCCGGCATCATCGGGGCCCAGCTGCCCGCCGGGGCCACCAAGGAACAGGCCGTGGCGGGGCTGCGTGCCAGGGGCCAGGGCACGTTCGCCGACCTGGTGTCGTCGATGAACGTGGTGCCCGGCCAGGGCATCGACTTCACCGCGCTGGCCCAGGTGCTGGCCTGGGTGCTGGCGATCTACGTGCTGGCGGCGCTGCTCGGCATCGTGCAGTTCCGGCTGACCACGACCGTCGTGCAGCGGGCGGCGTTCCGGCTGCGCGAGCGGATCGAGGCCAAGCTGGGGCGGCTGCCGCTGAGCTACTTCGACGGTCAGCCGCGCGGCGAGATCCTCAGCCGCGCCACCAACGACACCGACAACATCGCCCAGACGCTGCAGCAGACGATGAGCCAGCTCATCTCCTCGGTGCTGACGGTCGTGGCGGTGCTCGTGGTGATGTTCTGGATCTCGCCCGTCCTGGCCCTCATCGCGCTGGTCAGCGTGCCGGTGTCGGTCTACGTCACCACCGTCATCGGCAAGCGCTCCCAGCCGCAGTTCATCAAGCAGTGGTCCTCGACGGGCAAGCTCAACGGCCACATCGAGGAGATGTACGGCGGCCACACGCTGGTCAAGGTGTTCGGCAGGCAGAAGGAGGCCGCCGAGATCTTCGAGCAGCACAACGACGCCCTGTTCGCCTCCAGCTTCCGCGCCCAGTTCATCTCCGGGATCATCCAGCCGGCGATGATGTTCATCGGCAACCTCAACTACGTGCTGGTCGCCGTGGTGGGCGGGTTCAAGGTGGCCTCGGGCTCGATCTCGCTCGGCGACGTGCAGGCCTTCATCCAGTACTCGCGGCAGTTCAGCCAGCCGCTCACCCAGGTGGCCGGCATGGCGAACCTGGTGCAGTCGGGCGTCGCCTCGGCCGAGCGGGTCTTCGAGCTGCTGGAGGCTCCCGAGCAGTCGCCTGAGCCGGCCAAGCCGGAGCGGCCGGCGCAGGTCAGGGGCCGGGTGGCGTTCGAGAACGTGTCCTTCCGGTACGCGCCGGACCGGCCGCTGATCGAGAACCTGTCGCTGACCGTGGAGCCCGGCCAGACCGTCGCCATCGTCGGCCCCACGGGAGCGGGCAAGACGACGCTGGTCAACCTCATCATGCGCTTCTACGAGGTGACCGGCGGCCGCATCACGCTCGACGGCGTCGACGTCGCCGAGATTTCCAGGGAGGAGCTGCGCGCCAACATCGGCATGGTGCTGCAGGACACCTGGCTGTTCGGCGGCACGATCGCGGAGAACATCGGCTACGGGGCGGAGGGCGCCACCCGCGAGCGGATCGAGGCCGCCGCGGAGGCCGCCCACGTGGACCGCATCGCGCACACGCTGCCCGACGGCTACGACACGGTGATCGACGAGGAGGGCGGGACGGTCAGCGCGGGCGAGAAGCAGCTGATCACGATCGCCCGGGCGTTCCTGTCCGAGCCGGCGATCCTGATCCTGGACGAGGCCACCAGCTCGGTCGACACCCGCACCGAGGTGCTCATCCAGCGGGCTATGAGCTCGCTGCGCGAGGGGCGCACCAGCTTCGTGATCGCCCACCGGCTGTCCACGATCCGCGACGCCAGCCTGATCCTCGTCATGGAGGACGGCCGGATCGTGGAGCAGGGCACGCACGAGTCGCTGCTGGCCGAGGGCGGGGCCTACGCCCGCCTGTACTCGGCCCAGTTCGCCGAGGCCGTCGTGGAGGTGGAGTAGACGCCTTCCCCGGCGGCTCGCGGTCCGTACATCGATCCACCCGCCGTGGTCCCCGTGACGGCGGTGGGACATCCTGTCATCTCGTGAGGGAGAACATGGACGGTGTCACGGCCGCGCCTGAGACGATGCTCGACGTGCTGGAGCGCCGGGCGGCCGGCGCTCCGGAGGCGGAGCTCGTGCGGTTCGAGGACGGCGCGTCGCTGCGGGTCGGCGAGTGCCTGGAGCGGGCGACCGCCGTCGCGGGCGGGCTCGCCGGCCTGGTGACGGGCGGCGACCGGGTCCTCACGTGCCTGCCTCCGGGGCCGCGGCTGGTCGAGGTGATGTTCGCCCTGGCCAGGCTCGGCGCCGTGGAGGTGCCGCTGGCCCTGGACGTACGGCTCGACGCGGCGCGGCGGCTGGCCGGGGCCACCGGCGCGCGCGTGCTCATCGCCGGCACGGACGCCGTGCGCGCCAACCCCGGCCTGGTCGAGCTGGCCGGGGAGATGGACCGCGTGGTGCTCGTGACCGGGCGGGAGGCGGCCGAGCTGCCGGGC